>CAJBTU010000106.1 GCA_903958625.1 uncultured Ignavibacteriota bacterium
TCAACGAAATTCGAAAAAAAATTTGGAGTGCCGGCAACGCCGGTCATTGATGCTATTCGCGAAACGGTTCAATGGTATCAACACCGGAAGATGGCGTAATATTCCGCCTGCCTGAAAAGAATAAAAAGCTGCCGCCAAATCACGGACATTGAACAGGTATGACAAAATGCGGCATTAATAATGCGGACGGTCACTCCCAGTGTGCGCGGAGGTATTAGATATTATCCACTCGTCACCTTCCTCTTTGCGGAAGCTATAAAAACGTGTAAGAAATACCGAGCGCCAATCCTTCTTTGATCTGAGTTCGCGCCGTCATGTTTCGGTCATTGATTATTTGCACGTTGAACACGACGGCAAAATATTTATTCAATTTTGACGAGACCGTATTGTCGCTTCTGATGACAACAACATCGATGTTGTTGAACGGAGCGAACATCTCCAGCTTTGCAGTGAAGAGAGTGTTTTCCTCGATCTTAATTTCTACATCGGTGACCGACTCCAATCCACCTTCAATTTTTGATTCTTCAATAGCCGGTGTTGTTCCATTGTCGGCAAATCCGTACTGTCGGTCGCTCCGCACTTCGCGTACTGCTGCACCAAGGCGCGTTTTCAACTGCGTCATCGGCTGATATCCTGCGCCGATTGCCTGAGTGAGATACATTGGATCGAGTGTTGATGTTATTTTTGTTTTTGTTCCTGCGGCATCAAAATATTTATATCCGTCATCGAACTGAGATTTGAATGTTGCCGAAGCGTACGGGTTGATGGCAGCGCCCAATTTATATGTGAGCACACTTTCCAGTTCAATCTTGTCGTCCGTCTTCCGCAGTCCTTTTGAACCGAGTCTCGTTTGTCCATAGGCAAATTTGTACGAGTTGCTCCAGTTGGTTTCCGTACGGTCCTGAACAGATTTACCATCAACGCTCATCGTGTAGGCGAGTGCATTCTCACCCCCTTGCGCCCAATCCGTATACGAAACCTGCGTGATGGTCAACCCTGCCACAAGCGTATGTTTCCAGAGCGACTGCTGGCCGGAAGAATCCGTCTGTGCATAGATGAATGACTGCAGTGTCAGCATTACAACGATAAAGATTTTCCTATTCATGTGATCTCCTGAGTGATATGTGCGGTTGAGAAAATTTACCAATGTAACAGTATCTCGTTTTGAATGGTTCGCAATTTTTAAAATAAAAAAACCCCCGTAAAAGCACAGGGGTTTTTCGGACAGTAATAGCGTTGTTACGCTTTGGAGACTTTCGCTGCCTGTAAGCCCTTGGGTCCTTTTTCAACTTCAAACTGGACCTTATCGCCTTGGTTCAGCGTTTTGTAACCGTCGCCAACAACCGATTTGTAATGTACGAAAACATCTTCGCCGTTTTCACGGGAGATGAAACCGTACCCTTTAGCGTTGTTGAACCATTTCACGGTACCTGTTTCCATAGGGTGCTCCTCTATGTTGTTTCAAAAAAACCTCACAGAACAATTTTTCGGTGAGGGTACCACCGGCATGGTGTCACTTCATAGCATTTCGATCACGTCGACCGAAATATTTTGTTTGCCGATCCTCTGTTGTTCAGTAAGATTCTTCTGAGCACCAGGAGCGCATAACAACCCCGCAGTTTGAATACGAGGGCATTTTAAGTGCATCAACGGTGTTACTGTTAATTGCAAATCAAAAATAGACTGTTTAGAAATTAGACGCAAGTACATTTTTTTTTGAGTGCGATATGAAAACCTCCGGAATTTGCAGAATATCGGAGGTTTTTGTTCTTTAAACTGCCGCATCGCCCGTTTCTTCCGTGCGGACACGGATCACTTCTTCGATTGCCGACACGAAGATCTTGCCATCACCAACTTCACCGGTTTTGGCGTGTTTTAGGATAATATCGATCGCTTTATCCAGATTAGCATCGGCACAGATAATATCGATTTTCGTCTTCGGCAGGAAGTTTATGGTGTATTCCGAACCGCGATAAATTTCGCTGTGCCCCATCTGGCGGCCATACCCTTTTACTTCTGTTACGGTCAATCCCCGGAAACCGGCTTCCTGCAGCGCTTCGCGCACTTCATCCAGTTTATGGGGACGAATGATTGCTTCAATTTTCTTCATAAAATTTTCCTTGATAGGTGATAAGAAATTTTTGTTTCTTTGTCTGAGCGAATATTGACGATGGATTCTACTCAAAGGTTAGATGAGAATCAAATTCAATTTGCACGGATCCCGATAATTATCGGCCGGAGAATTCTTTTAACCTTCATACCCTTTGATTCCCATTTCCGGTATGTCTAAACCTTCAACTTCATCTTTTGCAGAGACGCGGTTTCCGATGAGTTTTTCTGTCAATTGAAAGAACCCGTAAGTCACCGGAAAGACAAAGATAATGCACGCAACCGCACCGATCAGCTGTGCAACAAATTGACGTGAATCTCCATAGAATAATCCTGTCACCGTACCCGCAACACCATTCCATCCATCTCCATATGTTCCGTCGGCAAAGAGACCCAAAGCGATAATGCCCCACAAACCATTGACGCCATGAACAGCAACAGCGCCGACGGGATCATCGATGCGGAGTTTTTGATCGATGAAGAAGACGGCAAGAATGACCATTACGCCGGATACAGCGCCGATGAACACAGCAACCGGTGCCGTTACAAATGCACAAGGAGCGGTGATTGCAACAAGCCCGGCAAGCATACCGTTGGCCATCATACTTGGATCAGGTTTTTTGTACCGTATCCACATATAGATTGTTGCGGAAAGAGCACCGGCCGCCGAGGCAAGCATTGTGTTCACTGCTGCGACAGAAATGCGGAGATCGTTTCCTGCGAGCGATGAACCCGCATTGAAACCGAACCATCCGAATGCGAGAATGAATGTTCCAATGATCGCCATCGGAAGATTGTGCCCGGGGATCGCATTTGATGTACCATCCTTGTTATATTTTCCGATACGGGGTCCGAGCACGATTGCGCCGGCAAGAGCCGTAACACCGCCAACCAAATGAACAACCGACGAACCCGCAAAATCGACATGACCGTGCCCGAGACCAAAATTCTGGCCGAGCATCGCCAGCCATCCGCCACCCCAAACCCAATTTCCATACAGAGGATAGACTACCATCGAAATAAAAAATGCGAAAGCAATAAACGAACTGAATTTCCATCGTTCTGCCATTGAACCTGTTGGGATCGTTGCCGTTGTATCCATAAACACCATTTGGAACAGGAACAACGTGAACACGCCGACATCATACACGGAATTGCCAAGAAAGAATCCGTTTGTTCCGAACAGACCAAATGCTTTGCCGAACAGACTAATAGTGAATTCACCGGTTAATCCCGGTGTGCCCCCCAATGCGCCAACGGCCCCTGCGCCGCCGAACATGACCGCAAATCCGCAGATCCAAAATCCAAGCATTCCGATCGCATAGACGAGAAAGTTCATGCCCATGGTATGGGCAACATTTTTTGCCCGCGTAAAACCGGTTTCAACCATTGCAAATCCGGCTTGCATGAACATGACTAAAAAACCGGCGATCAGCGTCCAGATGAAATTGATCGCTATGCGTGAATGACCGACGGCATCACCAAGTTCCGCCAATGTCGGTTCTCCCGGTTTTGCGGCCGGAACATCGGCGATCGTGCCGGTCTTTGTTCCCGATGGATCCGGTTCGCCGGCGAATGTTATACCAGAAGAAAGTACAAACATCATTGCCAGTCCGCAGAACAGATACAGGAACTTCTTTTTTACAAACAGATTCATATGTGTCTCCTTTTGATTGATGATGATGGAAGTTCAAAATGTGACGATGGCGCCAACAAGGAACGTCAGTTGTGATTTCGAATTTGACGCTTTGGTATTATCAAAATAATTTATGTCGGACATATCATTCCGAATTTCTCCGCGCACGATAAGATTTTCCACGGGCCTGTATTCATATGTTGCGGTTACTTCGGTAAGTTTTTGCGGGGATCCGGTGCTTGTTGGCGCGCTGTTACCGGCATCATTGTATATTTCAAACCGGACCGCTGCATCGGATTTTGTATCAATAGAATATTTTGCATAGACCGCTCCCCCTTTCCAGGTTGCCAAACCGGCAGGAATACGTTCTTCACCGTAGTCTGCATCTATGGCAAGGGACAGATCGTCGGTAAGAGAGTGTGTGACAATAAGATTGAATACATTTCTTTTTCCGCTTATTGATGGTTCAGACTGTTCAACGCCGCTAATTCCGCACAACGTAATATTTGTTGAGGGGAGCATTGCATAATTGAACATCAATCCCAATGTCTTATTTTTATTGTTATCCGTTGTTGAATTCCATCCATTCAAGACACTCACAGTTGCCGTTAGATTGCTCAGCACGGGATAGCTTATTCGCGCACCGGTATGGTAGAACGGAATAGCCCATCCGAAGAGAATAGACCGGGAGTAATTCCAGTTGTCCTTGGATTCGATCACTTCGTATCCCATATGGGTGACGAATTGTCCTACATCAATAGTCAATCCGCCGCCCACCGGAACTACCACCGTAACAAACGCTTGTTGGATCAGACCGGTGAGGGAGAGAGCGGCCACTCTTCCGGTACCGATATCAATCCTAAAGCCGACCGGTTCTGCTTTTTTGAGAATATCGATCTCGCCAAGCGCTAAATTGAATTCGTTGTCCGACGGATCGAAGACGCGGATTTTATTGGCTAGGGTCACCGGTACGGCAATGTTTTTAATATAGTAGGCATCAAAAAATCCGCTGTAGGTTATTGGAGAATTTGCAGAAGTCTCTTGCGAAAATGCCAAGGATGGTTTCAGGGAACCTATCAAGAAAGCAATGGTGAAGAAGGAACGGGTATAATAGTTCATCGAACAACCTCCGTTATGGGTGATATGGAATTGTGACCGTGTTTTTACAAAAGAACCATCTTCACGACAATTCTTTGTAAAGAAAGGCCGAGCGGAGCGCAAAACAGTGCAGCGGAGGTGGTGCTGCCGACAAAACACATTTATCAGTGTAACCGTTGGTTTGCATTAATTAATAAGGCTTTATATTAATTAACCTTATTAATTAAGTTTATTACCTAAATAAGATAATAAATTAAGCCTCGTTGTCAAGAAAAAAATCCGAAAACCGGCAAAATAAAATAGTGCGTTGCTTTTTGATGCCGGATGCACTACATTTTTGACACTTTGATCAACCAACAAGGAGTAGTCGCTATGCTATTGCACCATAAGTTCATAGAAACAGCAAAAAAATTGGGCGATAAGATGTACATCATAGACCGCACAACGAATAGAAAGATTACCTATTCAAAAGCTTTGATTGCTTCGTTGATCCTTTCGGAAAAACTGCAAAAGTACGATAAGGGTTTTATTGGCATCATGGTGCCGACGTCGGCCGGATGTATTCTTGCCTCAATGGCTTCCTTGATGAGCGGAAGAGTGCCGGTGATGATCAACTATTCCATGATGGCGGAGAAGAACTGCGAATTTGCGCAAAAAAAATGCGCCTTCAAGACCATCATCACTTCCAAAGCGCTGCTGGAGAAGATCCAGTGTCCGGTTGTTCCGGGAATGGTTTTTCTTGAAGATATTATGGAGAGTATCTCTGTAGTGGATAAACTTCACGCAGCAGTCCGTTCGAAACTTCCCGTTGCCATGTTGAAGAAAACAGTTGCACAGGGGGACGATGATGACAACCTTGTTATTCTCTTCACCAGCGGCAGCGAGAAAGAACCCAAAGCCGTTCAGCTATCGCATAAGAACATCTCGGCAAATTTAATGAGTTTGGAACAGGTTCTCCAGGTCAGCGACAAAGACATTATGCTCGGTAATCTTCCGATGTTCCATTCGTTCGGACAAACGGCTCATTTGTGGCTTCCCATCTGGTGCGGAATGACGGTAGTAACATACGCCAATCCGCTGGATTTTAAGGGAGTAAACGATGCCGTACGCGAAGAAAAAGTGACGATCTTTGCCGGTACGCCGAGCTTCTTCTGGGGGTACGTCAGCAAGTCAAATCCGGGGGATTATGAAAGCTGCCGGATCATTCTTGCCGGAGCGGATAAATGTCCGGATGCGCTCCGCAAAGCATTCATGGAAAAACACAACAAAGTGATCCTTGAAGCGTATGGCTGCACGGAAACTGCGCCGGGTCTTGCGTTGAACACTCCAAGCCACAACCGGCCCGGAAGTGTTGGCAGAATGCTGCCGGGAGTTTCCATTCGAATTGAAAACCACGAAACCGGCGAAGAGGTCGGTCCCAGGGAAACGGGAAAGATTCTGGTCAAGGGAGACAATATCATGAAAGGATACTTTGATGATTTTGAGAATACCTCTCTTGCGTTCCGGCATGGCTACTACGATACGGGCGACATGGGTTGGCAGGATGAAGAAGGATATCTGTGGCACGTCGGCAGACTGAAACGCTTTGTGAAGATCGGCGGAGAAATGATCTCACTGATCAAAGTGGAAGATGTTCTGGAAAAACTGCTTCCTCCGGAGACGAAATGCTGCGTTGTTGAAATTCCCGATCAGAAAAAAGGGGCGAAGATTGTGGCAGCCATAACCCACGTGATTGATGAAAAAGAAGTGCTCAAAAAAATGGGGGAACAACTCCCGAATATTGCGTTGCCGAAACAATTTGTTGTGATCCCGGATCTGCCGCAAATGGGAACAGGAAAAATCGATTTCCGTACAGTAACGAATATGGTGAGAGATCTGGTTACGAAATCAATAGATTCCTAACGGGAAGTGTTTACCGGACGAATGGCTTCGTCCGGTAAACTGTACCCGATAAACGATTGGAGATATTCCTTCATCTCGTCCCAATAATAGACCGTATAACCGCGGCGCCGCAGGTCATCCAACTGCGGCTTGTAGAGAGCGTAGATAAAAAACACCTCTTTTCCACTCAACAATCGGGCACAATCGTGCCGAAATTCTTTTTCTTTTATTCTGTCCTCTTTCACCAATGGATTATCCAGCCAGAACATCGGTCCCATGCCGATCATAACAAATGATGAGTCCGGAATTGCTGCGCGGGAAAGCCGTGATCTTTTCTTGTCGATTTCATTCCGATCCGAATATTCCTTTACAAGATAACCTCGTTGAATTTTCAGATCAAATTTCGGATGTGCGATACTGTGTTCGATCACATCGATGGAAAAAATTCCATAGGAAAGCAAGGCTGCGGTGATCACGGTAAACTGTTTCCGGTCAGCAATGTGCGAAAGGAGAATAAGAAAGAAAGGGAAGATGGGGATCAGGTATTCCCTTTCGTCCGGAAGAATTGCAAAGAGAATAATGCCTGTTACGCAAACTGCAGCCGATGCTATGGTGACCGTTGAATGAAAGATGACCGGGAAGCGACGTCTGCTCATGACAAGAACAGCGGCAATACTAACACACCCAAGTACGCCGATCGAAAAAACAATCCGGTAAGCGATAACACCGATTCTTTTCACCGGTGAATACCCGCCGGCATCATTGAGAAAATCTTTGGCAAGCGAAAGATAATCTTCTGAGCGGATGACGGGAAGATAACAAACGATGGCTGTGAAAACAGCGGAGAGAGACAATATCAGCCATTGTTTTTTCTCATCGTTCTTAAAGACAAAGAAGAACGGCAGGAGGAAAACAATATGTGAAATTCGTGTTCCTGCCGCCAATCCGAGAATGATCCCGGCGACCACAACTTTCTTTTGCATGACGTAACGGAACGAAGCGAGGATTCCCGCCATTCCCCAAACATAATCCATTGTCACGGCGGAATTTTTCCAAAGAATGGGGAGAAATGTGTATGAGATCAGCAGCAGATCGGGATGGGGTATATTCCACTCGCGGATCAATTTCCGGAAAACTACAACGGAAAAGAGAAAGAGGATAAGCGAAGAACTGTTTGAGGCGAATGAACCGCCCAACGCAATGATCGGAGTCTGCAGGATTTCATAGACCGGGAACCCGGGAAAACGTGATACATGATATGTTCCCTCGTTCCAAAGCGCCAAAGCCGTCTTGGCGATGCGCCATGCGTCACCGTCGGCACCAAAACCGCCGAACAGCAGCGGAATCCGTGAAAGAACGACGGTGACAACGAGGAACAGGAACGAACGGTCTGATTTCATCATCGTTATTATACTCAAAATTAATTTTTCAAGAAAGAGTAAGAAATATTTTCTTTGACTTCCTTTTCCATCTCGTAGTATCTTTCATAAAAAAAGGCCACCATGAAAAAGATCATTCTTCTGTTATCCCTGCTTTCATTCCTCCGTGCCGACGAAGGAATGTATCCTCTTTCCGAGATCCATAAACTGAAATTGAAGTCAAAAGGATTCAAGATCGATGCGAAAGAAATTTACAATCCGAACGGAATCAGTTTAGTCGATGCCAGCGTGAATGTCGGTGGCTGCAGCGCTTCGTTCATTTCCGACGAAGGGTTGATCATTACCAATCATCACTGTGTTTTCGGGACGGTGCAGCAGGCGAGCACGGTGCAGAATGATTACGTTACGAATGGTTTCATTGCGCGCACACGCGAACAGGAAATACCGGCGAAAGGATTGACGGCGCGCATTATCGATTCCTATCGTGATGTCTCTGCGGAAATGCTTGCCGGTATTTCCGATACGACCGATCCCGTTGAACGGACGAAGACCATAGAGAAAAATTCCAAAGCACTTGTTGCCGAAGCGGAAAAAACCCATGCCGGCATGACCGCCAGTGTTGCCGAAATGTTCGCCGGAAAAACATATGTTCTGTTCATACACAAGACGATCAAAGATATCCGGTTGGTATACGTTCCTCCGCGCTCCGTGGGGGAGTTCGGCGGCGAAAATGATAACTGGGTATGGCCGAGGCATACGGGGGATTTTTCATTTATCCGTGCGTATGTCGGTCCCGACGGAAATCCGGCAGAATATTCAGCGTTGAACAAACCATTCAAACCCAAAAAACATTTTATAGTGAATCCCAACGGTGTAAATGAGAACGATCTTGTCTTCATCCTGGGATATCCGGGAAGAACGTTCCGGCATCAAACATCGTACTATCTGGAATATGAACGGGATATTCGTCTGCCATTTACACAGAAGCGGAACGCCTGGATGATCGCACAAATGGAATCCGCCGGTAAGAACGATCCTGAAGTCGCTCTTGCATTGACCGCAAGGATAAAATCGCTTGCCAATGTTGAGAAGAACTACCGGGGAAAGCTGAAAGGATTCAACAATCTTCCGATCATTCAGAACAAACAAAACGAAGAAAAAGAACTGACGGAATTCATCAACACCAGCCAGACACGAAAGAAGAAATACGGCGAGGTTCTGCCCGGATTGAAGATGGTGTTTGATGAGATGCGCAGCGACGCTCAGCGGGCAAATATTCTTACGAATATTGTCGGAAGCTCAACGCTTCTTTCGATTGGAAACACATTGATGAAACTTGCCGATGAACGAAAAAAGCCTGATGCCGATCGACAGTCAGCGTATATGGAAAAAAATCTCACCGCATTACGACAGAGCCTTTTTTCGTCGCTGCGAAGTTTCAACAGGACTATCGATAAGGTATTCTTGACCGAAATATTGATCAATGCTTCGGAATTGCCTGTTACCCAATTGATCAGCACAGTGAACGCAGTAAAAAATATCCGTCAATTTATCGATACAACATTTGCTGCCACGCGGTTAGCCGATACGGCCTTCGTCGAAAAGGCGTTCACGATGACGGCCGAGCAACTCAGCATGGCGAACGATCCGCTCATTGAATTTGCGCGCGCACTTTCTCCCGAGATTGAACGGCAGAATACCCTCAACCGCAAACGAACAGGAGACTTAAACCGTCTTTCGGCCAAATTAGTGGATGTAAA
>CAJBTU010000107.1 GCA_903958625.1 uncultured Ignavibacteriota bacterium
CATCGACGTTCTTCGCGCCAGTACATCGGTGATCACTGCGCTGAACAGCGGTGCGAAAGAAATCATTCCGGTGAACACCATCGAATCTGCCGTTAAGGTTTCGGGGAATTTGTTCGGCGACGTTGTTCTCCGGGGCGGAGAGCGCAACGGCAAGATCATCGAAGGATTCAATCTTGGAAACTCGCCCCAGGAATATTCCGAAGAGGCGGTGAAGGGAAAATCGATCATCTTCTACACGTCGAACGGTGCACCAACGATGTGGAAAGCCCGCTACGCAAAGAATTTGATCATTGCCGGATTCGTGAATATGTCTGCAGTAGTTAAACGGATCACCGAACTCAAGGATGATGTTTATATACTTTGTGCCGGCAAACATACGCAGTTCTGTGTTGAAGATGCCGTGTGTGCAGGGATGATCATTAAGGAATTGATGGATAATAAGGATGCAGAGTGCGAGTTCAATGACTCCGGATCGGCTGCGTACACGCTTTATAAGAGTGCCAGCAAGAACCTTCTGAAAATGGCGAGGACCTGTGATCACGGCAAATTCCTTATCGAGATCGGTTTTGAAAGCGACCTGGAATTTTGCACAAATGTTGATGCATTCGATGTTGTTCCCGAACTTTCCAGCAATGTTATCAAGTTGAAGAAAAAAGCGGACCCAAGTGTTCCGCACGTACCGATCAGTATCGACACCTCCGGCGGAAAAGGAGAATAATGGAAGACTTTCCAATGCCCCAACAGGAAATTCCGCCGCAACCCGCACGAAAGAAAAAATCCGACAACGGAGCGAAAAAAAACTCGCAGCAGAGAAAGCAAGTGCTTTCGTTTCTCGTGATCGTATTTGGGATCATGGCGCTTCTTTCGATGGTATCGTATTCTCCGGCAGATGAAGCGAACGGGGATGTTCGTTTTTCCGATCTTTACAAAATTTTCACGAACGATCCGCTTATACAGCAGAAATCTGAACTAACGACCAATTGGCTTGGTTTGTTCGGTGCGATACTTTCCAACTTTCTCATCAATTCGACAGTCGGTCTCTTTTCCTTCATCGTTCCCACGCTGCTCTTAATGTGGGGCTGGACGATGCTGCGGAGCGGAAATATCCGGCGTCTCGTCTATTTCACAAATTATGCCATTGTAATAGCCCTTCTTGGTTCTGCTTTCTTCGGTTTGCTGCGTAAGACCCGTTTAGCGGAAGTGATCTCTTCGGAATGGCATGGAAGTTTCGGAGCGTTTTTTTCGACCATCCTGCAGCAGTCCATCGGTTTGGCCGGCGGTATCATTCTTACCGTTTCACTCACTATTGTCACGCTGACACTTGCCATCGATCTTGATCTCCACAAAACATCGGAACGTCTGAAAAATTTCTTTGTTGCCCTGGGAGAAATGTTCGGCGCAAAGATGGAAGAATGGAAGGAACAACAGGAAGTTCGGGCACAGCAGCGCGAGGAAGAGAAAAAAAGAACAGCATCAGAGATAAAAGTAAAACGACCGGATTCCGAACTGCAGGAACAAGGTATCAGGCCCGAACCGAAAATAGTTCAGCCGAAAAAAGAAGTATTGCGACCACAGCCGAAAGTAAACGGACCTCGTGATGAAGAACTTCCGCCGATGATCGACGCTTCGGATATTCTCTTGGAGATTAATGAGGGCGTCACGGAAAAAGAAGCGGAACTGGAAGAACGCGAAGTTGAAGATGAAGAGATCGATTATGTGTTCCCGTCGGTCGATCTGCTCGATGCAAAGAAATACGAGGAAAAGATCAGTGACGATGAATTGAAGAACAATGCCGCTCTGCTGCAGGCGAAACTTGCCGACTTTGATGTAGAGATCGCCAATGTCAGCGTTACGCCCGGTCCGGTTGTCACGCTCTATGAACTTGTTCCGGCGACCGGTGTGAAAGTTTCAAAGATCACCTCGCTCTCGAACGATCTTGCTTTAGCGATGCAGGCGCGCGGCATCAGGATTGAAGCACCGATACCAGGAAAAGGGACTGTGGGCGTGGAAATTCCGAACAACAAGCCGCAGATCGTAACGATTCGCAGCATTCTTAATTCGGAAAAATTCCGCGACAGCCAGGCTGCTCTTCCGCTGGCGATGGGTAAGACGATCACCGGCGAGATCTATATTGACGACCTTGCAAAAATGCCGCACGTACTTATTGCGGGTGCTACGGGCATGGGAAAGAGCGTTGGTATCAATACGATCATCGCGAGTTTATTGTACCGGCTGCATCCGTCAGAACTGAAGTTCATCCTTGTCGATCCGAAAAAGATCGAATTGAGCCTATACGAAAAGTTGAAAAATCATTTTCTTGCGGTGTCGCCCGATATCGATGAGAAAATTATTACGCAGCCGCAGAATGCCGTTTTGGTATTAAAATCCTGTGTGATAGAAATGGAGCGGCGCTACGATCTTCTTGCATCGGCCGGCGTACGCCACGTAACAGATTACAATGCACGATTTAAAGACGGACGGTTGAAAGGGAAAGACACCGACCTGATAAAACATCGCTTTTTACCATATATCGTTGTTATTGTGGACGAACTTGCCGATCTGATGATGACGACAGCAAAAGAAGTGGAAGAGTCGATCGCCCGCATTGCTCAGCTTGCCCGTGCCGTCGGCATCCATCTGGTGCTGGCCACACAGCGTCCATCCGTTGATGTTATCACCGGCGTGATCAAAGCGAATTTTCCGTCGCGAATAGCGTATGCCGTATCGTCGAAGATCGACTCACGCACAATCCTTGATGGCAGTGGAGCGGAACAATTGATCGGTCGCGGCGATATGTTATTTCAATCCTCCAGCAGCCCAAAGGCCATTCGGATGCAGAATGCATATATCTCCAGCGAAGAAGTTGAGGGCATTGTTGAGCATATTGGCAGGCAAAAAGGGTACAGCAAAATGTATGAACTCCCTTCCGCACTGGAAAAGAAAAAAGGGGGGGGCGGAGCTAATGGGGGAGAACGGGACGAACTGTTCGAAGAAGCGGCCCGTATCATTGTCCGCCACCAGCAGGGATCTGTGTCGCTTCTGCAACGACGCCTGAGCGTTGGATATTCGCGTGCGGCACGATTGGTCGATCAGTTGGAAGAAGCGGGAATCGTCGGTCAGTTTGACGGCAGTAAAGCACGCGAGGTTATGATCGAAGACGAATCGCAACTGGAAATTATCTTAAAGAGTTTGTAAACAGCATGATAACATTCGTTGCGATCATATCCTTTTTTCTTCCGGCGGTTTCCGCCCAGGAACCGTCTCCTTCCGATGTTCTGGAAAAAATACGGTCACGCTATTCCCTTATAAATGATGCGTCGGCAACATTCACTCAGACGGTGAAAATGCGGTTCAAAAAAACATCGCAGCAAGCCTCTGGTACCGTTAAAATTAAAAAAGGAAATAAGTATCGTCTTGATAC
>CAJBTU010000108.1 GCA_903958625.1 uncultured Ignavibacteriota bacterium
AAACGGCGGCGAAGCGTCACAATTAACAAATTCGCCCAAAGCAGACCGGCATCCCCGCTGGTCTCCGGACGGCAAATCCATCCTGTTCGAGTCGAACCGTGGCGGCTCATTGCAGATCTATACAATCAACACCGCTTCGGGTGAGACCAAACAGATCACCAATATCTCTACCGAAGCCGGCGGAGCTATCTGGTCTCCGGACGGGAAAAAAATCGGATTTGTTTCAACCGTCTTTCCGGAATTTTCCGATAAGCTGTTTGCAGAAGCGGATGCCTTGAACAAACAAAAACAGGACTCGCGCGATAACAGCAAAATGAAAGGGCGTGTCATAACAAAATTACTGTACCGCCATTGGGACAGCTGGGTGGACGACAAACGTCAGCATATTTTTATTGTGAATGCCGACGGAACAAACCCGCACAACGTTACACCGGGCGACCGGGATGCCACACCCCCCTCCTCAACATTTTCAACGGGTGATGATTTTAGCTTTTCTCCCGACGGAAAGGAAATTGCCTACACCGCAACTCCGGTTCCCGTCCGCGAAGAATCGTGGAGCACCAATCACGATATCATAACGGTGAGCATTGAAACGGGTGATCGCAAACAGATAACAACAAATACCGCGGCAGATGTTTTTCCCCAATATTCACCGAACGGAAAATATATTGCCTACCGGGCACAATCCCGTCCCGGATTTGAAGCGGACCGATGGCAATTGATGCTGTATGACAGAACAGCAGGAACAACAAAAAGTCTTACGCCGAAATTCGATACCAATGTTGATGCGTTCACTTGGGCGGCCGATAATAAAACGCTCTACACTGCCGCAGAAGAAAAAGCTAATACACCGTTGTGGTCCATTGGAATTGACGGTACGGTGAAAAAGATTTTCGATAATGCGAACAATGGAGATGTCAGCATTTCTGCCGATGGAAAGACGATCGTGTTCTCCCATCAAACAATGTCCCGCCCCGTGGAAATTTGGACGGCGGGCAGCAATGGCAGTAATCCGAAACAATTAACGCATGTGAATGATGTTCTCTTTTCGCACGTCGAATTTTCGGAACCGGAATATGTCTGGTTTGAAGGGGCGAATGGAACAAAAGTACAGATGTGGATCGTTAAACCGCCATTTTTTGACGGAACAAAAAAGTATCCTCTTGTGTATTGGGTACACGGCGGACCGCAAGGAGCGTTCGGCAACGGATGGTCCTATCGCTGGAATCAACAATTGTGGGCAGCACAAGGATATGTGGTCGCCCTTCCCAATCCCCGCGGGTCAACAGGCTTCGGCCAGCAATTTACCGATGAAATATCGCGTGACTGGGGCGGAAAAGTCTTCACCGATGTGATGAATGGTGTCGCCTACATGGAGAAACAACCGTATGTGGATATTACGCGGATGGCGGCGGCCGGTGCAAGTTACGGTGGATATATGATGAACTGGCTCAACGGACATACGGATAAGTTCAAGACCTTGATCTGCCATGACGGCGTTTATAATTTCTCTTCCATGTACGGCGTTACGGAAGAGACATGGTTCGACGAATGGGAGCACGGCATTCCGTGGGAAACACAGGACTATGAAAAATTCTCACCGCACAAATATGCGCAGAATTTCAAAACACCGATGCTCATCATTCATAACGAACTCGATTTCCGCGTCCCGGTTGGAGAAGGATTTTCGCTGTTCACCACGTTACAGCGGAAAGGGATACCATCCAAACTTCTCTACTTTCCGGATGAAGGACACTGGGTGTTGAAGCCGCAGAATTCAGAAGTGTGGCACAAGACAATCTTTGACTGGTTGAAAGATTATTTAAAATAGTGTTCATTGATGTTCTAGTGTCCATAATGGATCCTTGTATCTTTTGGGACACTTCCTGTTAAATCAATATTTTTATTTCAAACAGATGGCTCCTTTGGAGCCATTTTTTATTACATTTCGAACGTGGTAAAAATAATTGCCGCCGATAACTTTTTCAAAGCATTTTTGAACAGACCGCTCCTATGGAGCTCGGCCGTATTGAGAACTTTTTTTACAAACTGTCGGCTCCTACGGAGTTGTTACAATATTTTTTTTATGCTTCAGTATTTCCGCCTCAGAGAAGCGGATTGCTTGCAACAGAATAGAGTATCGGCATGGGTTCGATTGGAGCAACCGAATAGAATACTCTATGAACGTTACGCCTTGCAGAGACGTTCTATTTTTAACCTCAAGATTAATGATCGTGATGAGTTCCGTAGGAGTGCGCTAAAACATTCTTTGGTCTAACCGATTATGACTTCTAGCCTTCTTGAAAGATTATCGTAATGCCCAACACCTATTCACAAATCAATATCCAGATTGTTTTTGCAGTGAAAGGGCGGCATAGTCTTATTTCTATAAATCATCGTGAAGAAATCCAAAAATATATCACCGGCATTGTGCAAAACCGAAACCATAAAATGCTATCCATTTTCTGTATGCCGGACCATACGCACCTCCTCATTGGGATGAAGCCTTCATCGGCAATCTCAGATATGACAAGAGCCATCAAGGCAGGTTCTTCAAAATTTATTAATGACCAGAGGTGGATTCGCGATAGGTTCAATTGGCAGGAAGGATTTGGAGCATTTTCATATTCACGAAGTCAAATAGGTACCATTATAAAATATATCTCGCGTCTGGAAGAGCACCATGCAACAACAGCCTTCCGCGAAGAATATCTTGGTTTTCTAAAACAATTTGAGATAGATTACGATGACCGGTACATTTTTGAATTGATTGAGTAAACCGGCCTCTTCACAGAGGCGAAGTGCCCTCAACAACAACTGAGAGTATTGGCATAAGGGCGATTGGAGTTACGAGAGTATAATGCTCCATGAATGTAACGCCTCGTAGAGGCGTTCTGTTTGTAACCTTAAAGTAATGATCATGATGAGCTCCGTACGAGCGGCCTGAAATAATCGTCAACGGGAGAGAATGATATTAATTATTAAAATCGAACCAGATCGTGGAAGAACCTAACGTAGTATGCATTTTTAGAAAGAGATCACTATGAGTTTTCATGCCAAGATCCATACCATACAAAAAAGAGCGGATTCTCTTCTCTGTGTCGGTCTTGATACCGACGCGCAAAAACTTCCGGTCCATCTTCGATCGAAAAAAAATGGAATATTGGAATTCAATAAACGTATCATCGAGGTGACACGCGATCTTGTCTGTGCGTATAAGATCAATTTTGCTTTCTATGAAGCGCTGGGAAAAGAAGGCTGGGCAATAATGGAAAAGACGCTCGCATTGATCCCCTCAGCCGTTTTTACTATTGCCGACGCTAAACGGGGAGATATCGGTAATACCTCTTCACAATACGCACGAGCGATCTTGAATGAAATGGGATTCGATTCCATCACTGTTGCCCCCTATATGGGAAAGGATTCCGTGCAGCCGTTCCTGGAACAGAAAGAGAAGGGTGTTTTTCTTCTGGCCCTTACTTCAAACCAGGGAGCATTGGATTTTCAATACAAAAAGATCGGAAAAAAAAGAGTGTTTGAAGAGGTTGTGACTACGGCGCAGCAGTGGACAACAAATCATAATCTTGGATTTGTTGTCGGTGCAACTAAATCGAAAGATATCCAATCTGTGCGGAAACTCGCCCCCGATGTTCCATTTCTTGTTCCGGGAATCGGTGCACAAGGGGGAAGTGTTGAAGATGTTGTGAAATACGGCTGCACAGACGGCGGATTCGGTGTCATCATTAATGCAAGCCGGAGCATTCTGTATGCTTCAATCGAAAAAGATTTTGCCGACACTGCCCGCAGTGAAGCCTTGAAACTGAATAACGAAATCAATTTTTTCAGAACCAAGTATTTTTAACCGCAAACCACCAAAACAGGATTACATTGTTCGCTGTTGATTGATTTACTACCATCCGTGTTATTGTGTTGAGCGGTGTAATGATACGCCATGCACGAAGACCTTCTGCGACATATCTGGTCAAGACAATTGTTCGATACTTCCCGGCTCATAACCACCGATGGACGGGAAGTACGCATCCTTGATCCGGGAATGCTTTCTCGAAAGAGCGGACCCGATTTCCGCAACGCCATAATCCGTATCAGCGATGTTACATTCTCGGGCGACATTGAATTTCACCGCACATTCGATGACTGGAATCTGCATAATCACCAGAACGATCAAAACTACAATTCGGTGATTCTTCATGTCGTTGTATCGGGAAAAGCACCAAACACTCCTTTGCAAAGCGGACGCATCATTTCCACAATCGTGTTACAGCCGTATCTGTTTTCACCAATTGAAAACATTGAAGACCAGCTTTCGCGGGAGGAATATTCATCAAAAACACAGGCGATAAAATGTGCATCCGTGAACGATCCGCTTGAAGCAGGAATGCTGAATGAATGGATCAACACATTATATCGCGAACGGCTGCAGGAGAAGGTCCGCCGATTGCATGAACGCTTATGCGATATCATCGTTTCTCTGCAGCGGACCGTTGGAGAACCGCATCCGCCGTACAATGATATGATTGACGACATTCCGATTCCTCAGGGGAATATCAATCGAGAGCTTTTCAAACAAAAGATCGTGTGGGAACAATTGCTGTACGAAGAAGTGATGGATGGACTTGGGTATTCAAACAACCGTGTCCCGATGAAAAAGCTTTCCGGTATTGTTCCTCTCATCTCGCTGATAGATGCCGCAGAGAGAATTACGCTCGTCCCAATTCAGCTTGAAGCGATTCTCTTCAAGGCTTCGGGTCTTCTTCCCCCAATCGATGACGTGCATGATCAGGATTCAAAAGTGTATATTCATTCGCTCAATACGGCATGGAATGAACTGCCACAAAAGATAGCACTTTCCCCGCTTCATCATACAGAGTGGAATTTTTCGCCTACCCGCCCATCCAATTTCCCGACCGTTAGAATTGCGGCGGCGGTGGCGTTTCTGCACAACCTACTGTACCACACGCTGTTCAAATCGATCATAACGATTGTCAGCGGGCAATTTTCTACGCAAGAGACAAAGATTGAACAGCTGCAAGCATTATTCCGTGCCGAAGAACATCCGTTTTGGGTCCATCATTATTCGTTTTCGGAGCCGGCACAAGAACGGCACGCTCTTCTCGGCACATCGAGGAGTCTGGATATCATCGTCAATACGATTGTTCCGTTCGTTGGTTTATATGCAGGAGTTTTCGGCAAGGAAAATATCTTTGAGCACTGCTTGAACATGGCCGTCAAACTTCCGTTATTGGAGGAGAATGCGATTCTTCGCACCATGAATAAGCAAATGGTCAAGGGAAAAATAAAGATCAATGCTGCCTATCAACAACAGGCGTTGATCCAACTGAATAAACGGTATTGCGCAGCGGAACGGTGCGATCAATGTGAGATCGGAAAGAACATATTCAAAGAATATCCCCGTAATCTTTGAGATTTCGGGGATGGGAGGGGCCATCATGGCTGACTATCAACACCTGGCGTTGATCCAACTGAATAAACGGTATTGCGCAGTGGAACGGTGCGATCAATGTGAGATCGGAAAGAACATATTCAACACTTAGGGTTCTTATCCGCATACACAAAACAATCGGGCGGCTAAACAATTATGGACTGGCTTAACAACATTGAAACTGAACTTCAGCGTATCCATCCGAATGGGCATTCCGGAAAGATTCGCGCAACGGCGCGAAGAATTGCGGGAATTGCTCTCCATCAATATTACCAATCATCCACGGAAGATTTTCTCCGTCTGCTTCAATCTTCCCTTTCCGATCCCTCTCTTCCGGCCGAAGTGCATTCGGCAATCGATCGTCTCGTCACGCGTCTCGATGCAAACTTTACTTCCCCGTCTGTCGATCCGGTCGGTGATGCCATGATCGTTGTATCGTTTGTGAAAGAAAGATCAACCGGAAAGTCCTGAATAATGAGAGAACAGTGATCACATTATTGCGACATGGATTTTTTCCGGACTGCATCAAATTCATTTCCCGGGTTCCAGTACGGCATTTCAATAATATTGGCAATTCTCCACGTCAGACGGATCACCAGTTCTGCCTGCTGTAATGCCCCGTCGTAGTTCCAGTCGCCGCTGATTTCATCGCTTGGCTGATGATAGATCTTTCCGTGCCGCTCACGCATCATCCGTACAAATGCCGTATCAACACCAACAACTGTCTTTCCTCCTCCCATGGACATCGCGGGAATGCCGACTTTGGAAAAACTAAAATGATCGCTGCGGTAGAATCCCCCTTGTTCCGGCGCGGGATCCTGCATAACGGTGAGATGCATTTCTTTTGCAATTTCAGCAAGATCACTTCCCAGCGAAGACCGATCGTTTCCCTGGAAAAAAATATCCGTTGTCCGTCCGATCACATTAATGACGTCGGTATTGATGTTGGCCGCAATCTTCTTGGCCGGAACAGTAGGATTGCCCGCAAAATATTTCGAGCCGAGCATTCCTTGTTCTTCGGCAGCTACTGCGGCAAATAATAGCGACCGTTTTGGTTTAATTTTTCCGGTGGAAAAGGTTTCTGCAAGATTCAGCATCAACGAAGTTCCCGAAGCATTGTCGAGGGCACCATTATAGATCGAATCTCCATTGATCGCTCTGCCTATTCCAAAATGATCATAGTGCGCGGTAAAGAGAACATACTGATCTTTTAATTTTGGATCGCCCCCTTCCACTTTTCCAATGATATTATTCGTCTCAATTCTTTTTATCATTGATTTCATTGTTCCATTCAATGTAATGCCCAATGGAACCGGCCTGAAGGAAACGGATTGTGCGCTTGCCGTCAATGAATCAAGATCGAAGCCGGCAAGTTGAAAATATTTTCTCGTAGCCGCTTCCGTTGTCCAGGCTTTCAAGGATAATCCCTTTGAAGAAGAGGGCATGGCCAGATCAAACATTTCCCTGCTCCACGAATTTTGGATCACTTCGTACCGGTATCCTGCCGACGGTGTTGTATGGATGACAATGGCGCCGAGCGCTCCCTTTTCGGCGGCGATCTCAAATTTGTACGTCCACCGTCCGTAATACGTTCTTCCCTTGCCGGCAAAAAAATTCGGATCGCCGGTTGCAGGATCGTTGTTCAGCATCACCAGTATTTTTCCGCGGACGTCAACATCTTTGTAATCATCCCATTGCTGTTCCGGCGCAGTAATTCCGTACCCGACAAAGACCAATTCCGCATTCCGAAATTCGATCACAGGTTCGTACGTTCCTGTTGTCGCCACAAAATCCGTTGAATAGACCAGATCCATCTGCTGATTCGCCGTACCGATCTTCAACATTGCATTGGGATCAACGGTGACACCCACCATAGGGACTTTTTGAATAAAACTCCCTTTCTCACCCGCCGGTTTCAGCCCGAATTTTTTAAATTGGGAGACGATATACGCCGTTGCTTTTCTGTCGCCGGCTGACGATGGACCCCGCCCTTCAAGCGAATCGTGAGCAAGAACAGTAATGTGTGATCCGAGTTTTTTGGCAGCGATAAAATTCAGCACCTCGGGCGGCGGTACGATCTGGAATAACAAGAAAGGAATGGCTAATAGAATATTCATATGATCATCTCTTTTTGTTGAAGAATGTGAAGAACATTTCGGATTATTTTTTTATCGACAAAATGGCGTGTGAAGAGTATTTTGTTTTTTCGATGCCGCAATGAAACTATACAGTATCACCTATAGCGACATCAGCCCCATCAAAAAATCGGAAACGGTAATCGTTACCGCCCAGTCACCCGGCGCCGAGAACCTTCTCGTCAGATCGAATCTGAACAGATCGAAGAGATTGGAAACGCCGATGCTTGCTTCGTAATACCAGCCCCCCGAATCCCGCGCGGGAAACAGCGGCGTACGAAGCACCTTGCCCGACAGCCAATTGCGCGCGGCATTCGCCTCAATGATCAATTCAAGATTCGATTCCATCAGCCACTGAACGTCCAGCGGTGCAAACAGCAACCGGCGAAAATTATGATCGACCGTGAATGCAGTATAACTGTCCCCGTAGAATTCTCTGCGCGGAAGTCCTTTCAGAGTTCCATAGCCGGCAAATGTTTCAAACCGTGAATAGAGTTCTGAATATCTCTGCGGCGGCAGATGCCCGAGTGTTGTTGCTCCCGCGATCTGAAATCCAAGTGTCGGCGGAAAGATCATCTCTTCCTTTTTCCAGGTGGCGACTTTCATTCTGGCTTTTCCGGAGAATTTAGTAAAATCGAAATCACTTCCGATGCCCGGCGACGAGTGTTCTGCCGTTGCCGTAACAAGATAAGCGTCTTTGGCTAATGAATAAATGCCGGAAGAGGAATTGATCATTGAAACCTTTACTTCATTCATACGGCCATTGATGATAGAAGGCTGATACGCGAAGAGCGTCCCCCTTTTCAAAATCGAAAAATTTGTTGCCTGATACAACGATAACTGGCGATCGGAAGAAACACTTACGGCGAATCGTGTTGCCCCGCTATAGGCATATGCGAGCGATACCGTTGAACCGATAACACGGTAATAATCATGAACGTCATCCTTTAAAAACAACGCCGCCAGAGAATTCAGCAACAATCCCGGAAACAACGGTTCCGGAAAATATTTATGCTGATCGTAGAGATCCAGGCTGAGGGAGAACATCATTCGTGAAACACGTACATTCGCAAATCCGGTACTGGAAGAGGATTCCTGCTCTTTGCCGAAATGGACTGTTGCGCCGGCGCCGTACTTCCATTGTTTGTCCGATATTCCATAGCCGGCTCCGCCGCGAAGATCCACATTTTCAAATACGTTTTCAAATGATTTGCTGATGCCAAGATGAAAACCCTCAACACGCGTGAACCATGCTTCAACAATTCCAAAGGAACTTCCGGCAAATTCGATCAGCAAAGGACCGGCTCCTTTCGGTGCAAATTTTTTCTCGAGTGTTTGCGTGCTGTCTAATGTTTTATATGCGCTGTCCTGTTCTTGCGTTAAGGGAAGTATGTCGTTCAATACCCAGAAGGTGGAATCATAACGCGTTGCCGATGAATCGACCGTAAATTTGTTCAGCGCATATATCGTATCGGCAAAGACCGGATTGATCCGGTAATCATAAACAACAACATCCCGCTCTATACCGAATGCCGGCAAAGAAATTCCCATGAGCGACACCTTAAATAATCCGTCAAACCGGAAGTTTGCCGGAAGCCAGTAACGGTTTTCGAACAGCCGGAATGTTTGAGTGTAGCGTGAATCTCTGATATCGACGAAGAGTTGAGAGAACGCTTCGTTCGGACGCACATCAACATCCATCACGGCATATGAACGCTCGGCGATGGAGATTGTCCCTTTGAACAATGGGGTAAGCTTCGACCGCGGTATAAGTTCGATCGTGTACACTTCAAAATCATCCATCTTCCGGGTGGAGAGAAGTTTATAATGATAATATTCGAACGCATCCGGAGCCGTTGGTCCAACAAAAGTGTATCCGCTCTGTTTGATGCGGTCATCATTAAAATTGACGACCACGCCGACACGCGATGATTGCATCGACTTCGGAAGATTCCCGGTCTGTTTTTGCTGAGTGACCACTTCGCGGAGCGAGTCTTCTCTGTTCCAATAGAGCGTTGAATACGCTTCGGTGATCGCAGCGATGGAACTGTCGGTGCGGATCTGCAAACGATTGAACGCTTTCCCTTCGAACGTACGCAGTTGCGCCATCCATTTTTTCTTGCTTTCTATCGACCGGCGGATGATCTCGTAGGCCGGATCTTCATCGGTCACCGTCACACCGGAAAGCTGTATCGCGTTCGGCTGCAGCTTCAACGCACGGAACTGATTGGCGTTCAGTTCAACAACGGTCGTTTCGGATTGATAACCGAGATAACTTGCGGCTATACGGTATGTTCCCGCCGGAAGAGAAAAACGGAATTGTCCGGCGGAATTTGTTATGGTTCCTTTGGATGTTCCAAGGATCCGAAGCGTTGCTGAAGGAAGGGACTGCATCGTTTCGGCATCCGTGACAAGGCCCGACAAGACATGCGTTTGACCGACCAGCATCTGTCCAATGAAGAATAAAATTACCGGAAGGATATTTTTCATACGTTGAACAAAACCGTTCAAAGAATGGTTGACAGTTGAGGATATGAGCTGTTGTAGATTCATGAAATATTAGTACTTTGATTCCTGATCACAGGAATTTCACCTTATGGTATCCATCATTCTTTGTACATATAACAGGGCCTCACTGCTTCCCAATGCCATTCGTTCCGTTCAGGGTCAATCCTATCCGGATTGGGAATTGATCGTTATCGATGACGGCAGTACGGATAATACCCGCGCTGTTGTTCGGCAATTTCAGGGGAAGGATAAAAGAATAACCTATCATTTCCAAACAAATAAAGGACTGGCGCTGGCACGCAATGCCGGATTGCGAAGAGCAAAGGGTTCGTTCATTTGTTTCGTTGATTCGGATGACGAACTAACGGCCGCTCATCTGGCAAAACGCGTGATTTATCTTTCCGGACATCCTGCCGTTGATTTCCTTCATGGCGGAATGAAACTGATCGGTCCGAAGATCAAACATTACGTTGTTGATATGACCGATACAAAGAAAAAGATCCATCTCAGCAAATGCCACATCGGCGGAACATTTTTCTTCCGGAAAAAGATACTAAAAAAAGTAAAAGGTTTTCATCCGATTCCGTTCGGCGAGGATTTTGACTTTTACCGCCGTGCCGCAGATTCGTATGAGGTCAAGAAGGTCCGTTTCCCGACCTATCTTTATCATCTGGACTCGGAGAACAGATTATGCGACTTCTACACGGAAAAACTCCTGCAATAAAAAAGCCATCAGATCGATATGAAGTTCTGATGGCTTTTCAATCGCTTTCTCTGCGGATGTTTATTTTTTCACTTCTTTTCTCACTTGCAGCTCAAGCCGGAAATGTTCGTCGGCCGGGATGCCAAGACTTTCTCTCAGCGAAGTCAGCATATCCGATTCTTCAGGGGTAACGGACCCGTCCGACCAGACGCTGCGCAGTGCATTGATATATGCTTCACTCTTTGCTCCTGCCTCCATCTCGCCGAATTTTGATTCGTTCATTTCAATTGCCCCTTTTAAAAGGAGCAACAGCGCCCTCTCTTCATTGGAGATCGAGCCGTCCTGCCATGCTTTGCTGAACATGTTTTTGAGAATAGCCTCGCCGTGCTTTTGGAATGAGACACCTTCGGACGATTTTTTTACCGCTTCCATTTCTTTTTGGAGAATGGCAACCTGCGTTAACATGTCCGCTTTGGCGATCTCTTTCGCGCTTTCGATCTCTTTCTGATGCTTTGCTTTCAGTGTTTCAAGTTCTTTTTTTAACGCTTCAAGTTCTTTGTTGTCTGCACCGCCGCCGGCTTTTTTTGCTGCCGACAATTCCGACGTCAGCGAAACAATCTGCGCGTTCAAATTCTTTTCCGTTGCTTCCTTCAGCGCTTGGGCCTCTTTCACCTGCATCGTCAACTGCGCAACCTCCCGTTGAAGTTTTGCCTGTGTAGCGGCAAATTCCTGCCGGAGCGATTCCACGCGGGCCGCCGATTCATCTTTTGATACCGTTAACGGTGCGGCCGGTTTCTTTTCTTCCTTAGGCGGTTCTTGCTTTTTCTCTTCGCTTTTGGGTGCTTCTGCCGGTTTTTGCGGTTCCGGCTTCGTTTCTGCGTTTGGGGTTACTGCCGGTTTCTCGGTTACCTTCTTTTCTTCGGCCAGTTTCTTAACTTTTTCTTCTTCCGATTTTTTCTTCTCTTCACTTAACGACACGTTAATGCGGTCTTTATAGGCCATCGCGTACATATTGTTCGGTTCGATAGCCAAGGCCTTGCCAACTTCATCAAGTGCTTTGGTCCATTCGGCAGATTTGATATAGCGATCCGCTGCTTTCAGCAGTTCGCCAATCATCTTCTTTTGTGAATCTTTATCTTCCCCGATTACCATACTTAGTCTATATTATACATTTTAGTAAATGAATATACCCAACAAGTGTTTGAATATCAATGTTTTAACCGTGCGTTTGCCTCATTGTCCCGTCCAATTGGTGTTCCGCAACACCGATTCATGCATGCACAACCTCTGGCAGAGCATAAAAAAGGCCGAGTTGCCCTCGGCCTTTCTGCAACTGATGGTATTGCGGTTATCGTATCTCCATTTCTTTCAGGAGAAAATTTGCTTCGGCAACTTTTTCAACATTCCATAGAACGTACCGGATATCCACGGCAATCGAACGGCTGTAACTTTCGTTCCAGGCATAATCGTTGATCGTTGCTTCGAACGCGCGGTCAAAATTTACGCCGATCAATTCTCCCGCTGCATTTAACACCGGACTGCCCGAGTTCCCGCCGGTCGTATCCATATCGTACAGGATCGCAACGGGAACATCATTCAGTTTCTTATGTTTATACCGGCCGAAATCCTTTTTGGAATACAGATCACGGATCTTTTGCGGCGTATTATATTCCGGTGCGTCCGACGTCTTCTCCATGACCCCTTTCAGCGTTGTGATGGGGTAAAACGACGTAGCATCGGACGGACTGTAACCTCGAATCGTACCGTAGGTCATCCGCAACGTGGAATTTGCATCGGGAATGAAGTCGGTCTTTTTCCATTCTTGTTTTACATCCACTAATTTGGCCGAAAGACGGTTTAAGTCTCCTGTTCGTTTGCGGTTGAGGGTATTCTGCCGTTCGATCTCGGGAGAAAGAGTGCGGGTAAATTCAATGAGCGGATCGTTCGCCATGCTGAGTTGCTCGGCCGTCATCGTGAACGCATTTTCGACGAAGGCCGTATCGGCTAACCGCGTGGCAGCAAATGTTGTATCGATAAATTGACGGATATTTTTTA
>CAJBTU010000109.1 GCA_903958625.1 uncultured Ignavibacteriota bacterium
GTTCCAATATTTTTGTTCATACTCTAACAAAATATGATCCTCGAATAAATTTTAATGTCATTGCGTACTAGTGCTCTTTCAATTAATTAAAGTTGTCGTTTCCCAAACATTGAGATGCTTCGATGCGTCCCGATGGTAAAACATCGGGACTTGCTCAGCATGACTTACCTTATTTAATTTTACAACCTTATAATATTGAAACGGCACTAGAAACAATTTGGAAAGGAGTGAAATTTCTTTTTATGGAAATTTTAGTCTTTCCGCATTCATCCCAAATAAATTGCAGCAAGACCTACCAGCATATCCCACTTCAATATCTTCGAGAGCAGATTATAATTTTTCACCGATCGGTCGTTCCATAGTGAATAGATAACATAGACCAGAACAAGATTCACGCCGGCATTCACCAGGATAAAATACTTCACGCTGTAAATTCCGTTGACATACGGGATTATTGTTGACGCGATGACAAACAGCAGAAAGATTGTCGCAATGATGGCGGCATTCTTTATACCATAGACGACCGGCAATGTTGCGGCTCCATTCTTCGCATCTCCTTCTACGTCCTCCATGTCTTTGATGACTTCGCGTCCGACATTGAGAAGAAAAGCGAACAGCGCCGGAATGACCGCTTGACGCATATTACCAACGGCTGCGCCGCCGAAGATAAATGCAAGTCCGGTCAGCGCACCAACGAGCAGATTGCCCAATAACGGCGTTCCTTTGAATATCTTGCTGTACATTACGATCATCGGAACGGCAATAAAAGCAATAATGAATGCCGGCCGCGTTGTGTAGGCAGTCATGATCAAACCAAAACCGGTGAGGCCGCCATAGAACATTAACGCATCATATTTCGAAACTGCGCCGCTCGGCAGCGGACGTTCTGGCTTGTTGATTCTGTCAATTTCGATGTCAAGAATATCGTTGATCACCATACCGCCGCTTCCGATACACGCTCCTCCAAGCGAGGCAAAGACCATAAAGAGGATCTGTTCGTGTGTGCCGCCGGCAAGAAGGCACGCCACAAAGATCGATAGTGTGGTAATGATAAAATTTACCGGACGGATAAGCGTGATATAAGGTTTCATTAGAACTCGTTGATTATTCCTACGTGAATTTTTCCGTTACTGAAACTGTCTCCCTGACCCAAGGCGTAACTGATGTTCAATATCCCAAGTCCTGTTTCGATACGCGCTCCAAAACCCGAACCGTACAGACTTTTTTCCTGCCGTATGATCCCTTTCAATGGATCGGCTGGACGGGAGAAATATCCGGCATCAAGAAAACCGAAAAGGGACGATGCGCGTCCCGTTAGAAAACGATATTCCAAATTAATGTACACAATTTGAGATGCAAAAAATTGGTTTTCGCGGTATCCGCGCAATGTTGTTGTTCCGCCGAACTGAAACAGATCGCTCAACTCCAGCCGGGACGACGAGATCTGTTTCCCGTGAATACCGGCCATTATCACTTGACGGTTGAAGACCGAGAAAAAAGCTTCAGCATCGACGGCATATTTTTGGATCGAAAAATTTTTTTCCGTTATAAGGTTCAGGAACTTTTGCGGACCGGTGATCTTTTTCCTCCCTTGCTGTACGGACGTAGAATATTTAACACCGCTTGTCGGGTTCCTTATATTATCCCGCGTATCATACAGAATTTCACCGCCGAAAAATAATGCATTGCTTTCAAAGACCGTAAATTGCGTTACCTCCGCGGAAGGATACACCGACTCCGACAAAACATTCCCGGCAACCGTTAATGCTTCCGAGACAGTAAACTCGCCGCGCAACTCAATTTTTGTCTTCACATACGTTGAATCCTGTTTACGCTGGAAAAATGTACCGCCCAGACCCAATGGAAAACCGAACAGCCACGGTTCGCGGTATTGAAGTTCAAGTTCCTGCGTTGTTGCTGTTTCGCGCTGCCATTTGACCATTGCCTTACGGCCGGTACCGAAAAGATTCCGCATAGCAACAAAGACATTGCCGGTAAAATATCCGGCTGCATCCTGTATTGTCGACGGAACATATCCGATAATGCCGTCAAAGGTATTCGCATTTCCTTCTTTCACGGCGATCAACAAACCGCCCCGGAGCGAATCGGCCTGTGATCCCGATTTCACGTACAATTGAGGTTCAGCGACCGAAGAGAATAACTGCAATCGTTCCAGACGCCGTTGAATTTTTTCCAGTTTATCCTGATCGAATAGTTCTCCCGTTACAACCCGTGCTTCGCGTGTAACAACGACTGCCGTTGTCGATATGTTTCCTTCAATCTGTATCTCATCAAGATAGACCTTCGCCCCCTCATCCACGGTCAGTTGAACGATCAGTTTTGAGTGTTCGGTAGGATCAAGATGAATGCTGTCGCCGGAGATTTTTGTAAATGGATATCCGCGCCGCGAATAATAATTGAGCAGCGACTGGATATCGGATTCGAGCAGCAATGAATTCATCGGCGCATCAGGCGTAGTTTCGATCAATGCTAAAAGTTCTTTCGACGTGAATGCTTTATTCCCGATCACGCCGACCTCGGAAATCAGCGTGCGGTCATGTTCGTTCAAGAACACACCCACACGGGCAGAGGATGAATCATCGGAAATTTTAATGGAAACCGAATCTATGACGAATGAATAAAATCCCTCTGCATGGTACATTTCCTGCAGCACGGTTTTCGATTGTTCGATGGATGATAAGGAAGCACCGGATTTTGACGGTATTTTTTCCAGTAGTTCACGCTGTGAGAAGAATGAATTACCGAAGATCTCGATGGACGAAATCGCCGTTTGTGCCGGGGAGAGACCGGCCAATAAAAAAAGCCATCCACACATTATGAACGGCTTTGATTTCCATATGAAAGTTTCTATGATCATCGGTTGTTCCGCAAACGGCGGAACGTCATTGCTGATTGGTTTTAAGTCGTTGCAGCATGTCCCAGATCGGCGTCAGCAGCTGGTAGTCGCCGAATCCGGATTCATCAACAAAGATCACACTGCGGTTATAGTCATAATACGACCAGATCTCGTACGGTTTCGAGTCGATATCGAACGGATGACGTTCGACATTGTTCGGCGATCCGAAGAGAATAAAGACCATTCCCATGTCGGTCTTCCATCCTGCCTGATAATGAGAAAAATTCTTGTTCGCATATTCAACGCGGCTATAGTACTCTTCCATGTATTCGTTCCGTTTCGTAGCCGGATCGGGATCCCGTTTCCGCCAGAACTCATCAAAGAGCGTTCGTTTTACTTCGTCCGAAATCGCAGATTCGATCTTATCGTATTCCTGCTCCTTTGCGATATACCGCATTTGTTTGATGGCAAGATCGAGATCGGAAATACTGATCGGCATATTTCCCCAGCGCACAAAGAAGGAGCGTTGTTTCATTGCCGGAATTTCGTCAGCCGGATCGGACAGCGAGCGGACTTCAACATTCAATTGATAGGCTCCGGTGGAGTACTTTGAACTGTCAAAGCGCGTAATGATCTGACTTCGATAGCCGCGCGACCGGTAGTTCTGAAATTTATTCAGGAGTTCACGCCCCTTCATATCGTTGATCGTAAAGTGCATTTCCAGCGAATCGGTGACCTTCGACGAATAGATCTCGAAGAAGATTGAAAATGAATTGTTATTCTCCCCGATATTTCCGGAAATATTTGGGGCGATGGAACGCCGGTCCCCTTCATTGTTAATCCTGTTCACCAGCATCACATCGCTCACCGAAAGTGCTTTGGTGGAATAGTTCCCGACGATGATCTTTTTGATGACATGGAATGCTTTTTTGGATTCATTGTCACGAACTTGCGACCGAAGAGTATAAATTCCCGGAGTGATATTTACCGACCGCTGTGTTAAACTGAATGCCCTCTTCGATTCCGTATAATCGAACAGCGGAACATTCACTTCCTCCGTCCAGACTTTCTCCATAACGGAAGTGTTTTCTTCGTTCAAAAAATTCAGCGTCACTTCATACCGGGCAGTGTAACGGTCGTTCTTTTTGACGAACTGAACGGCATCGTACGGCACCTGGATATAGACATCCACGCGCGAAGAAAGGGAATCGCCGGAGGAGAAACTCAGCGCATCAACGAAAAATTCCGGCAGATCAAATGCGGCCAGAGGCTTTCTCGCTTCAACCTGAGCGGATAGTAAAGATGAACAACAGATAAAAAGAAATAGAGTTCTCATATTCACGGTCTCGTGACGATCTCTCCATAAAGGTCATATTCGGTTGCATCGGTAATGGCGATATCCACAAAATCGCCGACGCGTACCTTCTCAATTTTGGAAATGAACACTTCATTGTCAACTTCCGGAGCATCCCACTCCGTTCTCCCCACAAAATTTCCCTCTTCTATCCGCTCGATTACGGCACGCGTTTGCTTCCCTATCCGGGATTCATTCTTCTCCAGCGAGATCGCTCGCTGGATCTCCATCACGTATTCTTTCCGGCGTTCTTTCTCCTCTTCCGGTATCGGATCGCCGAGCCCGAATGCCGTCGTATCATCCTCCAGCGAATAGGTGAACACGCCAAGCCGGTCGAACTTTACATCTTTGATAAATTGAACAAGTTCCTCAACATCTGCTTCCGTTTCATTCGGATAACCGACGATCAGCGTTGTACGGAGCGCGATGTCGGGCACTGACATTCTGAGCGATGAGATCAGACTTTCTGTGGACCGGCGAGTGATGCCGCGCCGCATGGACTTCAGCACATTATCGGCCGCATGCTGGATCGGCATATCAATGTAACGGCATATTTTCGGATAGTCACTAAACGATTGTAAAACATCCATCGGAAATTTTGCCGGGAATGCATACATCAGCCTGATCCATTCCAGGCCTTTCACGGATGATAGTGATGTTAACAGCGATGCAAGTTTCCGTTCGCCGTAGATATCCAGTCCGTAATAGGTCGTATCCTGTCCGATAACGATGAGTTCTTTTACTCCTTTTTCCACCAGGCGCATCGTCTCATCCATCACCTGTTCAACCGGTTTCGTTTTATGCTTTCCGCGCATGATTGGGATCGCACAGAACGAACAGGGATTGTCGCATCCTTCCGATATCTTGATATACGAAAAATAGTTCGGCGTGGATACGGCACGTTCCCCCAGCAATTCATATTTATATTTTCCGCCGAGCGCTTCCAGGATGTTCGGCAGTTCATTCGTTCCGAA
>CAJBTU010000110.1 GCA_903958625.1 uncultured Ignavibacteriota bacterium
CCCAAGCCATTGCGCCGATGCACCTGTTGACACAATAACGGCATCCGCTGTATACATATCTTCGTCAACCCACACCTTGAACGGACGTTGGGAGAAATCGACTTTCGAAACAATCTTGTATTGTGATTCGGCGCCAAAGCGAAGCGCTTGTTTGCGCATTACATCCATCAGTTCCGGTCCCTGAATGCCGTGCTCAAATCCGGGATAATTTTCGACTTCGGTGGTAATGGTCAGCTGACCGCCCGGTTGAATACCTTCAAAGATCAAGGGAGAAAGGTTTGCTCTGCTTGCGTAGATCGCCGCGGTAAGACCTGCCGGTCCGGAACCGATAATGATAATTTTTCTGTGTTTGTCTGACATAATGTTGTTGGTTATATGATGATTTGATCTGATTAAGTATGGTTTTGAACAATTTTTGCGTTACGGATAATTCCCTCGCGCTTTGTCCGTTTAACGGGGGAATTTTTGAAACGCCGTGAAAATTCCTGTTGAGAAATATCTATCAACTCTTGAAGTTTCGGATCGATATTGTGAAACCGCGCTGAAAACTCTTGCTGATCCGTCTTTTGCTGAAATTTGTTCCATGGACAAACATCCTGACAGATGTCGCAGCCGTAGATCCACTGGCGAAAATCCTTCCCGAGTGATTTTGCGATCTCACCGCGATGTTCAATGGTAAGATATGAAATGCATTTGTTACTATCTACGATATACGGATCGTGAATTGCATCGGTCGGACAGGCATCAATGCATGCCGTACATGTGCCGCAGAGATCCTCCATAGCATTATCGTTATCGAGTTCCAATGTGGTGATAATCTCACCGAGAAAAACCCACGAACCATACTCCTTTGTGATAAGATTGGTGTGTTTTCCCTGCCAGCCGATTCCTGCACGAGCTGCCCATACCTTCTCCATTACCGGACCGGTATCAACATAATACCGTCCATCCGACTCGGGCGCCAATTGTTTGATGCTGTCAAAGAGCAATTGGATTCTTTTCGTTACATGAATGTGATAATCATCCCCCCACGCATACCGGGAGATCTTTCCTTCATCGGCGGCTGGATGGTGCTGCGTTGAGGTATAATAATTGACCGCGACACTGATCACCGATTTGGCATTGGGAACAATTTCCCGGGGATCCACCCTTCGTTCAATATTCTTTTCCATCCATTGCATCGACGCATGGTATCTGCGGTTCAGCCATTCATTCAAATGCACAGATTCGGCCGTGAGCACTTCTGCCTTTGCAATTCCAACCTTATGAATGCCGAGTTCGAGTGCTTTGGATTTTATTTGTTCAGTAAGTGTCACGATATTATTTTCCCAAATGTCAGGCAGATCATTGAACCGGCGGATCAATGCGGATGAACACTTTACCCCGTTTTACTTCTGCTGTAAATACTTTAACTTTTCCGCTCGCATTCGTCGATACACCTGTCCGCACATCATACGCCCAGCCATGCATCGGGCAAGTGACGACCCCATTTTCAAACATCCCTTCATGCAATTTTTGGAATTTTTGGTGAGGACACATGTTGGATATGGCATATATTGTCTCATCAAGTTTGAAGAGAGCTATCTCTTCCCCATCGATAATCACTTTCTTACCGCGTCCACTGATAACTTCTTCGTCCGTGCAAACAGCAAATTCCGCCATAAAATTTCCATTCCGCCTTAGAGTGCCGGCATCTTTTAAAAAACAAGTTTCTCTTTGATGATCAATCCTTTTTCCGTTTTTTGGAGCGTCACTGCTGCAGTTTCAGCGTCATGTTCCAGGAACAAAATCCATCCTTCTTTTTCCGCTTGCGGGAGGATCCGTTTTTTTTCTTCCAAAGTAACGAGAGGCCGCAGATCGTATCCCATAATGTACGGAAACGGAATGTGCGACGTTGTAGGAACAAGATCGCAGCAGAACAACAGTGTCGTTTTTCCATCCGAGATTTTTGGAAGTTGCTGCGCCATGGTATGACCGTTGCAGACAACAAACGAGATCCCGGGGAACAGTTCCTTCTCACCATCGGTGAATTTCAGCATTCCCCGTTCGTGCAGGATCATATAATCATCCTTCATAAAACTGGCACGGTCACGATCGGACGGATTTTGCGATAATTCCCAATGTGCTTTTTGCACATAATGAACAGCATTGGGAAATGTTGGAACGAGTTTCCCTTCAACATTCCTGGTGCTGCCGCCGCAATGATCGAAATGCAAATGCGTCAGGATCACATCCGTCACTTCTTCCGGTTTCACGCCAGCCTTTGCCAGGGAATCTTCAAGAACAAAACGGGAGTTGTCGAGACGATAAATGTCTTTTAGTTTATCGTTCCATTTTAGACCATTGCCGGTATCGACAAGAATCGTGCGGCCTTCACCGCGAAGGAGCAGACACCGCGCGGCAAGTGTTATCCTCTGCCGTTCATCCGGGATATTTGTTTTCGACCAAAAGACCCATGGCACAACGCCGAACATTGCTCCGCCATCCAATGCAAAGGTTCCTGTTTCGATGGAATCGAGCCGGTAGTTTCCTATGTTCATCATAACACTCCAAAATAGAAAAGGTCGGTTCAATATATGAACCGACCTTCACAAAAACATCAAGTGACGATATTATTTTCTGAATCGCGAGTTCGATGCACTTAATTCAGCAAATGCACGTTCGGGATGGATCTCCTTTGCGCGACCGAATAATGCCTCTTCCGTTTCAGGATGATTCGGATCCGGAACACAGCAATCAACGGGGCAAACCGCTGCGCATTGTTCCTGATCGAAATGGCCGACACATTCGGTGCATTTTCCCGGAACGATATAATAGAAATCATTCGAGATCGCATCGAGTTTTTGGCCTTTGAAATCGTACTGAGCACCGCCTGCATAGATAGCCGTGTTCGGACATTCCGGTTCACATGCTCCGCAATTGATACATTCTTCGGTGATAAATGTTGCCATAATTTTTCTCCTGGTGTTTACAAAGTAACATTGAAAAAATAGTAAAAACTTGTACGAAACTCAATAATAGAATAATGCGGACAAATACATCTTGTTTCTGCGCTTCCGCCGGCTCTATGAATCACAGATATTTCTTTTCAACAATCGTGCCATTTGCGTCGAAAACATAGAGAAGCGGAGCGCCTGTCGGTATATTCAACTCTAAAACCTGTTCTTTCGTGAGATTATCGAGATGCATAACGATTGAACGGAGGCTGTTTCCATGTGCCGCAACGATGATATTTTTCCCATTTTTGATTTCAGGGAAGATCTTTTTCTCCCAATAAGGAAGGGTCCGTGCCGCTGTATCTTTAAGGCTTTCGCTGGTCCCGTCAGGATTCAGCTCGGTCTTCTCTTTTGGCGGCGGCACATCGTAACTGCGGCGCCAGATCTTCACCTGTTCTTCGCCGTATTTCTGAGCTGTCTCCGCCTTGTTCAATCCCTGCAGTGCGCCGTAATGGCGTTCATTCAGAGCTGTATCATATTCGGTTGGAAGGTCCGTTTGTCCATTCGCCTGCAGGATGACCTTCAGTGTATTATTCGCCCGTTGAAGTTTTGAAGTGAATGCTTTGTCGAACTTGTATGATTTAAGTTTCTCTCCGGCCGCTTTGGCTTCCTGTTCCCCTTTAGCGGAAAGCGGAACATCCACCCATCCGGTAAAACGGTTTTCGAGATTCCATTGCGATTCGCCGTGGCGAATTAAGATGACGTTAGGCATTTATTTTTTCCTTATCGGTGATTCATTAATATATTGAAGTTGTTACAAATGCTAAAGCAAGGAGCAATACATCTGAAAATAATATTTACCGGCTCTTCACTGATTACGTTCTACAGTATTTCGTTACTCTGTCCATAAAATGAAACGATTTATTTCCCCGGCATGTTTTCCGTTGATTTTTTCTTCTGTGACTGTCCCAATTTTATTTTAATTTTTCCGTATTACCTTTATCTTGAATTCTTTAAAAAAGCACGAAAGACTTCAAACAATATCAAACACTGGTCTTTATTTGATGGTGAAATATTTCGCATCCGGATGATGCACAATGATCGCATCGGTGGATTGCTCGGGCTCGAGCATGAATTCTTCCGTCAGATGCACGCCGATCTGTTCGGGATGAAGCAGTTCGAACAGTTTGGTATGATCTTCCAAATCCGGACACGCAGGATAACCAAAACTGTACCGTGAACCCTGGTATCCCTGACTGAACAGACGCTTTATTTCCTTTGCATCTTTTCCTGCGATACCGAGCTCTTCACGGATCTTTTTGTGCCACAACTCCGCTAATGCTTCGGCTGTTTCTACGCTCAGTCCGTGAAAATACAAATACTCTTTGTAATCATTTGCCGCATACAGCTTTGCCGAATGCTCCGATGCCTTCTGTCCCATAGTGACCATGTGGAACGGAACGACATCGATCTTTCCGGATCCTTTCGGCGCAAAATAATCCGACAGACAGAGAAAGCGGTCATCCTTCTGCCGGGGGAACGTGAAACGCAAACGCTCCGTTTTCATATCATCACGGTAGATGATGAGATCGTTGCCGTCGGAATTGCACGGGAAATATCCATACACAACTTTGGGCTGAAGAAGCTGTTCGGCTATGGCCTGTTTTTTCAACCGTTCAAGATCCGGACGAACTTTTTCTTCTACTTCTTTGCGGTATTCTTCTTCGCTCCGTTTTGCTTTACGCACCTGCCACTGCCCTTTTATAAGAGCTGCTTCGTTGATGTAGTCGAAGATCTCTTCCAGTGAAATAGTATCAACAACTTTGGAACCCCAGAATGGTGGTTTCGGTATTGCCACGTCCGTTGAGATGTTGGACCGGATGCCTGTATCGGGATGTTCTTTTAGTGCTGCAGCGATCTTTGCTTCGGCGCCGGTCAGCAATTCGTCTCCCTCTTCAGAAATGACCGGTTCTGCCGCTGCTGACGATGTAAAACTCGCGGCCCCTTTGGTTTTGAGCTGTTCCATAAAGTGTAAGCCGTCAAAAGCATCACTTGCATAGACCACCGCCCCTTTATAGATCGAACGAAGATCGTTTTCTACAAACCGGCGCGTTAATGCAGCGCCGCCGAGAACAACCGGGGGAGTCAGTCCCCGCTCATTCATCAGCTCCAGATTCTCTTTCATGATCGCGGTCGATTTCACCAGCAATCAGCTCATTCCGATAGCATCAGCCTTGTGTTCTTCCCATGCATGGATGATATTTTCAAGTGGCTGTTTGATCCCGATGTTATACACTTTATATCCGTTGTTCGTAAGGATGATATCAACAAGATTCTTGCCGATGTCATGAACATCACCTTTCACCGTAGCAAGAACCATTGAACCTTTGTTCGTGGCATCACTCTTTTCCATGAACTGTTCCAGGTATGCAACGGATGCCTTCATCGTTTCGGCCGATTGGAGCACGAACGGCAGCTGCATTTCACCCTTGCCAAAAAGTTCGCCGACAATTTTCATGCCGCCGAGCAGAATCTCATTGATGATATGAAGAGGAGCATATTTCTTCAGCGCTTCATCCAGATCGATATTGACATCCATCTTTTCGCCGTCAATGATCCGGTTCTTCAATATTTCTTCGATTGTTCCGGCGCGCACCTGCTTCTCCGCCTTCATATCCGATTTCTTATCGGCATAGAAACCCATCAATTCCGTCAGCGGATCATAGACACATTGTTCCCCTTCAAATTTACGTTCGTCGAAGACCAGCTGCTTGCACAATTCCCTTCCGCGCTCATCGATTTTATAGAGCGGTTTAATCTTTTGTGCATTAACGATCGCCTGACTGAGACCGGCCTCGATTGCAAAATGCAGGAAAACAGAATTCAGGTCATGACGGATATGCGGCGAAAGACCAAAGGAAATATTACTGACGCCAAGGACAAAACCTACTTCCGGATATTCTTTTTTGATCAACCGGATCGCTTCAATCGTTTCAATCCCTGCTTTGCGGAATTCCTCGTCTCCGCTGCCGAGTGTGAACGTTAGCGTGTCAAAAATAAGATCACTCGGATGCATGCCGTATTTGTTCACAACAAGGTCATAGATCCGTTTTGCGATCTCGAATTTATCATTTGCCGTTTTTGCCATTCCGCGTTCATCGATCGTCAGCGCAACAACCGCCGCACCATACTTCTTGCACAACGGAACAACATTCGCTATCCGTTCTTCGCCATCCTCAAGGTTGATGGAATTAACGATCGCCTTACCGGCGCATAATTGAAGCGCCGTTTCGATCACGTTCGCTTCCGTCGAGTCGATGACCAAAGGAAGCGGAACCTGCGTGTTCAGACGCGAAACGAATTCCTTCATATCGCGAACCTCGTCACGACCGACATACGCAACGCAGACATCAAGAACATGCGCCCCTTCTTTGATCGCTTCTTTCGCCATCATCACCATTCCATCGTAATCCTCTTTCTGAAGAAGCTCGCGGAATTTTTTTGATCCGTTCGCATTCGTACGCTCACCGACGATGAGCGGTGCCGGTTTCATCTCCATTGTTACGCTGGAATACAGACTTGAAACGGAGGGCTGATATTCTATCGTACGCCGTTTCGGAGTAAGACCATTCATGGCGCCGACAACCGCCTTCAAATGTTCCGGACGAGTACCGCAGCAGCCGCCGACAACATTCACTCCGAAATCTTTGACGAAATGCGTAAGCCAGTCCGCCATTTCAACCGGCGTGAGATGATAGTGAGCAACGCCGCCGACATTTTCCGGAAGGCCTGCGTTGGGAATGCAGGAGATCGGGATGCGCGAATTTTGTGTAAGAAAACGAATGTGTTCCGACATTTCTTTCGGTCCTGTCGCGCAGTTCATTCCGATCACCGAAAGATCGTACGGTTCGAGTGCGGTCAATGCAGCACCAATTTCCGTCCCCATCAGCATCGTCCCCATCGTCTCGATGGTGAGGGAACTGATGACGGGAAGTTTGATCCGTTTGTCCGTAAAATATTTGAAGACCGCTCCGAGAGCGGATTTCACCTGAAGGATATCCTGCGATGTTTCCACGATGAGCAGGTCGACACCTCCTTCGACTAGACCGGCAACCTGTTCGTAATAGGAGTTTTCCATCTCGGTGAAGGTGATATGTCCAAGCGACGGCAGTTTCGTCGTCGGTCCGATGGAACCGGCAACGTATCTTGGCTGCGCGGCGGTAGAGAATTCACGCGCAACCTTCTTTGCGAGCGATGCACCAAGTTTGCTGATCTCGTAAGCACGATCCTGCAA
>CAJBTU010000111.1 GCA_903958625.1 uncultured Ignavibacteriota bacterium
CGATTAGTAGTATTGGGTGCCATAAAAATAGACCGTGGTTAGTTGAGAATAGTACTTCGAATATCTTGGGGGCTAACCAGAAAAAGCCTTCCCCGTAGCTTGTATAACCGTTAATTAAGGGACTGCCATATATGATCGTCCAGGTCACTAATTGAATTGAAAATATTACAAAGAACCCGAATGTCAGTATGGATAATGATTTGAATTTATCAATAATGGACATGCTTCTATCCAAAATACCATCCAATATTGGCAATAACAAAAAAGTTGCATCCGGTTGACGTACGACACCGACCAATCCTCCTGCCAATCCTATTAACAACCAATGACGCATGTTTTGCACAGGGCGGTATTTTATCCAAGCAAACATAAGAAGTGAAACAGAAAAGAATGAACACATGTGTGCCAGAGATGGTTGGACAATTTGGTAATGGATCCCGTTCGATGCTAGCCAAAGGAGCAAACAAGCAGCCAGGGCTGTATCTGGGTAATACTTTCTTATTGTTGAATATATTAAGATCATGCCAAGAAAGCCGTATATTATACTTCCAATACAAATAGCTGCCTGATAGATGTAGCTATAGCCATCAGTACTGATGTGTAATCCTAAATAATTAGAAACTAATGAAATGGCGTGGGCGATGATAAAGAAAGGCATCCATAAAATTCCCGGGCCAATTGAATATTTATTTGAAACTAATCCTGTTTTTGTTACACGCACTATTCCAATTTCTTTTTTCAGTGTAACTTTGGAATAAAAATATTCATGCTCATTAGCAAAATTAATATCATGGTCAATGACCAATGATCGTGTATACATGTAATACCAGATGCCATCTCCACCAATAAGTAATCCTTTACCTCTATTCAAAGGAATAGAGGTAAAAAATATTATTAAACTCAAGATAAACAAAATTGTGATTGTTCGATATGGCTTCTCTGTAGCAAATCGAATTATTTTCATTGAACCACTACCCGTTTTTTGTAAATTGTTTTAACAAGACATTGCGACTATTGGTCTCACCACAAAAATGCAGGCATCCTCACGCAACATTTTTAAGCCAATTATCTTCGTAATCAGCTAGTGAAACTTCCTCAACGACCATGAGCTAAACCAGATCTTCCCAATAGATATAAATATCTTTCAAGCTCTGTTGAAAAGAAATATTTGGACGCCAGCCCAAGTCAGCATAAATTCTCTTATTCGATCCGATGATCACACTGTTATCCGACGGGCGAACAAACGCCGGATTCAACTTTGTTGAGGTTTCAACTCCAGCAATGGATGCCAGTTCATCAAGCACTTGCCGCAACGCATGCCCTTCGCCGGAACAGACATTATAAATCCGGCCCTTCTTCCCTTGCGTCAGGAGCAGATAATAAGCCCTAACAACATCCCGCACATCCAGAAAATCCCGCACAATCTGCAAATCTCCCGTCGAAAGCACGCCCTTTTTACGCCCGGACTTTTTGATTTCGGCAATCTGTTTTGCAAAAGACGAAATTACAAAGATATCCTTCTGCCCAGTCCCGATATGGTTAAACGAACGGGTTATAACCAAATCAACACCATACGCCTCCGCATACACTTTGGACAAAAGCTCCTGGGAAACACGTGCCACCGCATACGGACTTACCGGATCCAATGGCGCCTCTTCGACCAGAGGAAGATGATCTTGATTGATGTTACCATAGACTTCGGAAGATCCCACTGAAAGTAGCCTGGTTTTAAGTCCCAACCTGCGGATCGCTTCAACCAGATTCAGGAAAACATTCATATTGTTCTGGACGCTCAGTACCGGCTCCTTCCAACTGAAAGCCACGCTGCTGTAAGAGGCCAGATGCAGAACATAATCCGGTTGAAACTCAAACAGCACACTCTCAATTTCATGCCCATTTAGCAAATCGAC
>CAJBTU010000112.1 GCA_903958625.1 uncultured Ignavibacteriota bacterium
GTTCCGCCGAATTTGATCTCAAGCGGGAGTTGTTCTTTTGTAGAACCATATTTGTCTATCTGAGATCCGATGTTTGAGATGGCAGCTCCGATAGAGATTGGATCATCACCGGGGATGAGATACATCAGGCCAAGATCCATTGCGAGAGCGGATGAATTTGCGTCGGCGATGGATGAATAAATATATTTTCCCGTTATTCCGTAATAGAGATTCTCTTCAAAAAGGTTAGCAAGGCTTAACGAAATCGCCATGTCACCGGCATTGAACGATCCTGTTTCAATTCCCTGGTCGTTCCTGCCGAGGAACGAGCCATAATTGACATAATTCACACCCAATCCCACCACGCCAATACTTTGAATTTCCTGCGTATACGCTGCAAACCCGGCTTTAATATCCAATACATGGCTTGCATAGCCCAGCGAGGCAACAGGTTCGAGCGACGTTCCGATGGTAGCCGGATTGTAGAATATTCCTGCAGGATCGTTCTGCATCGAAACATAACTGCCGGCCATTGAAGATGCCCGTGCACTGATGTCGTTTTGTAAAAATTGGTATGTCGGCCGCTCACCGGCAAAAAGGATAGCGGGAAACACAATTATTATGACGATGATAAAAATGAAGATCGAGCGCTTCAATATTCCTCCGAAATGCTATGATTGTAATACAATTGGCTGCCGCATATCGCTGGCAAAAAAGTAAGTTGAATAAAATGTATCAATCAATCATTGTTTCAATGTAATTATCTTGTCATTGAAATTCAATGGTTTTTGTCAAAGAGGCTTTTTCAATAATGATCATTACTATGGGTCTCGTTTCGGCGGACTCGTGATGAAGTTGTTCATTGAAGTATTCACAGTTTTGAGCGGCAAAAAATTATGATGCTGTCGCGTTTTTATCTCTCGTGAATTATTCATATAATTGAATTGTATGAGACAGGTTTTTTGCACTTTCATTTTTTTATTGGTTCTTTCCGGTTGCGCCGGCCAGCGTCCTCCGGAAGGGGGGCCGCCGGATTCTATTCCGCCGGAAATCATCTCCGTTTATCCCGCACCGAATACGGTCAGTTTCTCAGATTCCAAGATCATTATTGAGTTTAGTGAATACGTCGACCGGCGATCAACGGAAGGAGCGATCTTTATCTCTCCGACGATCGAAGAAAAAGAGTTCGACTGGAGCGGAACGGAATTGGAGATAACGTTCAAAGAAGAGTTACGGAAGAATACAACATATGTGGTTACTGTCGGGACCGATGTTGTCGATGTACGGGCACAGAACAGAATGGCAAAGGCGTTCACTCTGGCGTTCTCGACCGGAGCGAAGATCGATAAGGGAACGGTTGCCGGAAAAGTTTACGATGAAAAACCGGACGGTGTGATGATCTTCTCGTATCGACTGGACAACATCCTGCCGGACACACTCAACCCGGCAACATTGAAACCGGATTATCTCACGCAGACGGGAAAAAGCGGGGATTTCCTTTTGACCAATCTGGCCCCCGGGAAATATCGAATATTCGCACTGCGTGATGAATTCAGGAATCTGCTCTATGATCCAGAGACTGATGCTGCAGGTACGACCGATGATGTTCTGTTGACCGAAACAGATACGCTTTCGTCCGGTCTGAAATTCATCATAGCACAGGAAGATACAACCCCGCCGAGATTATCGTCGGTTACAGCAACGGACAATCGTCATCTTCTCGTTCAATTCAGCGAGCCGCTGGATTCATCGTCTATTACAGCAGGTGATTTCAGTGTTACCGATACGCTTTTTCAGAACAGTGTTCCGGTCAGACAGTTCTTTGTCAATAACAATCAGTACACAAGCTTTACCATCGTTACGGTGAAACAAAAGGGGGATCAGCTTTATCTCTTACAAGTGAATGCCGTGAGTGACAGATCGGAATTTGTTATCAACCCGCTTGCACGTGCAAAACAATTTACCGGGTCACCGGTCAACGATACGATTCCGCCGATGGTAATGAGCTCAACGCTGAAAGAATCGTCATTCAAGATATTTCCAGATGACGAAATCACGATCCAATTCAATGATGTTTTACTTCATCCAATATCCGATACGACGGTTACGTTGAAACGTCAGAAAGATAGCTCGTCAATACCACTGCGGATGCTGCGCGGTGCCGAAAACGCGTTAACATTCATCCCAACCTCAAAGCTGAACATCGGCGAGCAATATCAGCTGGTAATTAAGTGGAATGGCATCAGCGATATGTTCGGTAATCATCTGAAGGATAGTATTGACCGCATCCCATTTACCATTGAAGATCCGGAGAACTATGGAAGCATTGAAGGAATATTTGCCGGTTTCGGCGGTTCGGCCAATGTTATACAAGCGAAGAACATCAATGACACGAAACTTCAAGAGAAAAGAACGGTCGCTACGCCGTCGGGTAAATTCACATTGAATCGTTTACCGGAAGGACGTTATGCATTAAAAGCGTTTGATGACAGGAACGGCAATTTTATCCATGATGCGGGGAAAGCATTTCCATATAAACGGGGAGAACGATTTTCACTCTATCAGGACACCATACGCGTTCGCGCACGCTGGCCTATTGATGGTGTTATCTTCAAAGTAAAATAACTTACCGGTATATCGATGTGCTATCGATGGGAATTGGCTGAGGAGGTTTCGGGAGCTGATTTCTGATGATGCGGTCCGGCACAATCCACGCTTTCTTATAACCTTGAGCCAGAAATTGATCGAGCAGTAGCTTCGCTTCAGCACGATTCGAAAAATCCCCCACGCGGATCTTATAGGTCGGCGATTCAAAAACAAGATAGATCCACACATCAGGGAATGATTGATTAATAACGTTGCGCGTGGTATTTGCTTCATCGTAATTATTGGTGGCAAGCAATTGAATCCTGAATCCCTGCAATGTTTCGGGCGGGGCAGAGGTCAACTGATCGATTGATCGTCCTGATACCTTGGCCGTATCATTCTTTTTGTAGAGATACACTTCTGTGTCATAGAACGAAGGTTTGAACGAACGCTCAAAGGTGCTCAGTTGTTCTTTTCGCGGCTGATATAGTGAATCGGTTATGGTATACACTTGTCCGAACAGCAGGGTAGAAGCGGCGAAAAAACAGCTGAAGAAACGAAGAAAGGTCATGATTATTTTGTCCAGTATGAGACCCAAAGATCGGGATACTCTTTTGGATATTGTTTTTGCATTGATGTGATGAACTCGACCGCGAACGATTTCGCTGAAAATGTTCCGACACAAACCCGCGTTAAATTGATCGAACTGTCAAACAGCACTCTCACCGGAAGCTTAAAACGCTGTGCCAGTTGTTCTTTATGCCTTGAGACATTGCTCTGCAGCTTGAAAGCGCCTACTTCAATGGTGTAGAATTTTTTTGGCGCGGCAGCTTTTACCGATATTGACGACGATGACCCTTGACGCTTCTTCCTTTGAACATCCACCGTATCCGCCTGCACCGAAAACCGCTGTGGTGTCGATTTTTCTTTCTCACGTTTCCTTACTTCTGGCACTTGAACGGGAGGCTGGGATGCGGTTGTATCGACAGCTTCCACTTCAGTGACAAGTTCATCCTGCGACGTATTTTCCGTTGAGGAACATCCGATCCACATTCCGGCAAGAATGATGCTGAGTACGATATGGTAGAGTTGTTTAATACTTCGCTCCTGCTGTACCGATATTTTCAATTGGATGCCATGTTGTCTTAATTTCCTGAAGATCGAGGATCATATAGGGATGTTCATTCTCCGGCTTTGACCAATCCGTATCCCAGAAAAATGATCGCTTCACGTTCAACGAAGCATTTTGTGCGATAACCTTCTTTTCTTCTTCATTTGATCTGCAATAAACGACCGCATTCACATCCATATGGTTTGAAAAATAAGGATGCAATTCGCTGCTTGTTCCTGTCAGAATATTGATCACGCCGCCGGGAAGATCGGACGTTGCGAGAACTTCGGCGAATGTAATTGAACAGAGCGGTTTGCTGTTTGATGCAAGGACGACGCACGTGTTTCCGCCTGCAATGCATGGAGCGATAACAGAGATCAATCCGAGAAGTGAACTTTCTTCCGGTGCGATAATGGCAACCACGCCGGTCGGTTCCGGAACGGAAAAATTAAAATGGGACGACGCGACCGGATTTACGGTCCCGAACAATTGCTGATATTTATCGCACCAACCGCTGTAATATACAAGCCGGTCAATCGCCATCGAAACTTCTGCCACGGCAGATTTTGCAGTGCTGCCCTGAATGATCAATTCGTTCACGAACTGGTCTTTACGTCCTTCCATCATCTCGGCGATGCGGTACAGGATCTGTCCGCGGTTGAACGCCGCGCGTGAAGACCATCCGCCGAACGCTGCTCGTGCGGCAACGACCGCGTTGCGAAAATCTTTGCGGGAAGAGAGACATACGTTTGCGACCGGTTCTTTTTTCCTGTCTGTCAGCGGATAATATCTTCCGCTTTCTGTCCGCGGGAATTGTCCGCCGATATAGATCTTGTATGTCTTTAAAATTTCAACTCGTGCCATTGTTGTAATCCGGAAAATTATAATTGTAAATAGGGAAGAAGACCATGCAGGCCCCCTTCGCGTCCGAAGCCGCTTTCTTTGTACCCACCGAACGGAGATGTCGGATCGAACTTGTTGTACGTATTCGCCCACACAACGCCGGCGCGCAGTTTTGTTGTCATATTGAAGATCTTAGACCCTTTATCCGTCCATATGCCGGCGGAAAGACCGTACGGAATGTTATTTGCTTTTTCGATCGCTTCTTCCACTGTGCGGAATGTCTGCACGGCAAGAACCGGTCCGAAGATCTCTTCCTGCACAACTCTGTGGGATTGTGATGTGTTCAGAAACAGTGTCGGCTTGCAGAAGAATCCTTTATTTGGAAGCGTGCAGGAACTTTGATACAGTTCAGCACCTTCGCTCATGCCGATGGTGATATACTGCTGGATCTTTTTCAGCTGTTCTTTTGAATTGATCGCCCCAATGTCGGTATTCTTGTCCATCGGATCGCCGACAATAAGCGTTTCCATTCTCTCCTTCAATTTTCTGATGACGATGTCGGCAACGCCTTCCTGAACGAGCAGACGGGAACCAGCACAGCAGACATGTCCCTGATTGAAGAAGATACCGTTGACAATTCCTTCTACCGCCTGATCGATCGGAGCATCGTCAAACACGATATTCGCTGCTTTTCCGCCGAGTTCCAGCGTTACTCTTTTTGACGTGCCGGCGATCGCTTTTTGAATGATCTTTCCCACATTCGTACTGCCGGTAAAGGCGACTTTATTGATATTGGGATGCTGCACGATGGCCGCGCCTGTCTTCCCGAATCCGGTGACGATATTGACAACACCTTCGGGCAAACCGCTTTCAGCGATGATCTCTGCAAGTTTCAACGCGGTGAGGGAAGTGGTCTCTGCCGGTTTAAGAACGACCGTATTGCCTGCGGCCAATGCCGGAGCGATTTTCCACGCAGCCATCAATAGAGGAAAATTCCACGGAATGATCTGTCCGGCTACACCGAGTGATTGCGGAGTCCGGTTCGGGAAAGCATAATTTAATTTATCAGCCCATCCGGCATAATAGAAAAAATGATTCGCAGCAAGCGGTATATCAATGTCGCGTGATTCACGGATCGGTTTGCCGCCATTCATCGTTTCGATCACTGCCAGTTCGCGGGCCCGTTCCTGGATCATTCGTGCAATGCGGTAGATGTACTTTGCACGTTCTTTGCCGTGCATTTTCTTCCACACATTGTTATAAGCTTTTGTTGCGGCATTCACAGCAAGGTCAACATCTTTTTCACCCGCCTCGGCGATCTCGGCGATCTTTTCTTCGGTGGCAGGATTGATCGTATCAAAATATTTTTTGCTTTTTGGCTGAACGAATTCGCCGTTGATGAAAAGACCGTATTGCTTCTTCAGCCGGATATGTTCCTTGCTTTCCGGTGCGGGGGCATATTTCCAATCGCCGAAGAATTTCAACGGTGTTCCTTCTGCGTCGGATTTCTTAACTTTGCTCATAATCATTTCCTGAGTGACGGTTTGCATGAAGCGCACCGTTCACGATAATAATTAATCTATCGAAAAATAATCTTTCCCTTGATACGTACCGTGTTTCTCTTTTGCAAGCTGCATCAGGATGTCGTTTGCCAGGCTGCTGGCGCCGAAGCGGAACCACTGATTGTTCATCCACTGATCACCGAGCGTTTCATGCAGCATTACCAGATAATGGATCGCCAATTTTGACGAAGAAATGCCGCCGGCCGGTTTCATGCCGACCATTTTTCCCGTTTTGTAATAATGGTCTTTTATCGCCTGAAGCATAACAAGCGTTACCGGCATTGTAGCAGCCGGCTGTATCTTCCCGGTGGATGTTTTAATGAAATCGGCTCCTGCATGGATCGCTATATCGCTTGCGCGTCGGATGTTATCGAGAGTGGAAAGTTCGCCGGTTTCAAGGATCACTTTTAAACGAGCCGATCCGCAAGCTTCTTTGACAGCGGAGATTTCGTCGAACACAAAATCGTAATTTCCTGCTAAAAACTGACCGCGCGAAATCACCATGTCGATCTCATCCGCTCCTTCGCCGACGGCAAACCGGACGTCCGATATCTTTATATCACGGGTCGTATTTCCACTCGGGAAAGCAGTCGCTACGGATGCTACTTTGATCAAAGTTCCTTTGAGAGCATCTTTTGCGGTGCGGACATGATTGGGGTAAACGCAGACGGCGGCAACAGTGGGTATATCGGCTAGCTGGTCGCACATATGAGCGGCCTTGTAGCACATCTGCTTTACTTTTCCCGGTGTATCTTTTCCTTCAAGGGTCGTCAGGTCGATCATGCTGAGCGCAAGTTTAAGCGCCTGCAATTTGGATGACTTTTTGATGCTGCGGGTGGTAAACCGGGCAACCCGTTCTTCAATGCCAACCTGGTCGATCACCGGACTCATGCGGAAATTTGGGATATCAATTTTTTCCATTATTTCACTACAGCCATTTTCTTAATAGAGGAGTAATTTCCTGATATAAATCTATAAAAATAAACCCCCGATGACAACTGTTTGGCATCAAAATTAATAGAGTAGTTACCTGCCGGTAATTCTTTGTCAATTAACAGTGCAACTTCCTGCCCCAATGCATTATATACGCGCAGCGATGATAGCTGTTGTTTCTCAACGGAAAATTGAATTGTCGTGGAAGGATTGAACGGATTCGGAAAATTCTGTGAGAGCGAATATGCGAATGGTGCCGTATTTTCTTTCACAGAATTCGATGATGATTTATATGCAAGTATTCGAATATTATCAACATAGCAACCGTCCCGCTGATCGCCGCCGTCCGCGGAAAGTCGGAACCGTAATTTGATCTGTTTGCCGGCATACGCCGAGATATCTGAAGATAATTCCGTCCAAGTAAGGCCGGGGTTGAATGCATCGAAACCGTAGGATGTTGATGGTTGTTTGCTGCCGCTTCTTCCTGATCCTTTACGCGATAATTGAGTTTTCTGTGATATCCAACTTGTACCGCCATCGGTCGATATTTCAACAAGACCAAAATCCCATGTGGACTCGATCGCCCACTTTGTTCTGAATTTCAGTTCGGCAAATTGATAATTGGTAAGATCGATAGGATTCAGCAGCGTAAGGGAATTCTCAGCATTGGCTGCATAGTTTCCATTCGGACTGTCGGTAAATGAGGTATTTTGTTCGGCCCCATCGCTGATGACACCCCAACCCGTTCCGGTTGACCAGAGCGCTGTTGATTTTGCGCTGTCATTGAGAAGAACGTCCGGAACACCGGCAAAAAATGTGATGCTGTCGTTAACGACTGCGCCGGATGAATCTTTTAAGTATATTTTTATGGGAGATGACGTATTTACGGCGGTAAAATCAAAACTTCCTTCATATTCCGAAAACGACGGCATTGCGGCTGTAGAAAAAGCAGCGGAGATTATACCATTTGGCGTAGAAAGATATATCGGCATTCCTTTTGCCTCAGCCAGTCCCTTATTGATGAA
>CAJBTU010000113.1 GCA_903958625.1 uncultured Ignavibacteriota bacterium
CGTTCGCGTTGCGGGCGAATTATGCAAGACCAAACTATCAGGTATGGCTGGCATTTTCTGTTCAAGACAAGTGGTTGCTATTTCCCGATCTGCAGATTTCTTTTTTATTTTAAGACACTATGAAAACACTAATATCGTTAACCATGGTCGCAGCTGTTTCGATTGTGCTGATATCGTGCCAGATGGATAACAGCATCGTCGTTCCGGAATTTGCCAATGGGGGGAAGCTTGCAGGTGCACTTCCGTTGGAACGAAAGCAGTTTCAATTGTTAAATGGAATTTATGACGTGATCGATGGAACCGATCAATTCGGCAAAATAGTTGTCGTAAAACAATCGGGAAATACACTCTCTATTTTTACAGGAAAGAATGCAGGACTGGTAGTTTTCCATTGTGGAAGAATAGATTCCGCTTTAATATTTGAAGGATATTGGCGTTATACACAGGGAAGCGAATCCGGCTTAGCTCAATTTGAAATATCAGCCGAAGAAAACGGGAAATCATTGTTGCGGGGAATACCCCCAACAATGTTGTTTCAATTTCGGGGCATGATTGGAGATGCCTCAGCAGAACCGGCAACGAAAATTACCTTGCAATATAATCGGCCAATATCCGATACGTCGTTTATTATTCTTGCCCATCGGGGTGGCGGAAGAAATTCTGACCGGTTGGCGGAATCGGAGAACAGTCTTGGCATAATTCAGCTTGCCGAAAGTTTTGGTGCGAATGGAATTGAGATCGATGTGCGGCTGACAAAAGATGGTGTTCCTATTCTTTTTCATGACGAGAACTTTAGTCCACGTCTTGTGGACGGAGAATATTGCATCGGCCCTGTTTCAAATTACACGTTTGCAGCTGTCCGGACACTGTGCACTTTAAAGAACGGAGAACGGGTGCCAACATTGAGGGAAGCGCTCGATGTTGTATTGAACAAAACATCGCTATCCGTAGTGTGGCTGGATATTAAATCATCAGATGTAATAGCTCAAGCGGCAGAACTACAAAAAGAGTATAAACAAAAAGCATCGGCAATGGGCCGTACATTAGATATATATCTTGGGTTGGCCACCGAGGAATTGGTTGCACAATATAAGAAAGAGAACTTGCTCACTTCAGCAGATGCATTATGCGAATTATCTCCGAATAATGTTCGTGATATTAAAGCAAAAGTATGGGCGCCGCGGTGGACGCTTGGACCGTTACCGGCTGATGCTCAACAAATGCGTTCGGAAGGACGGAAGACATTTGTGTGGACTCTCGATCAACGAGAATTTATCCTGCCCTTTATTACCGGAGGGAATCTTGACGGAATACTCACAAACTATCCGGCGCTTGTCGCCTTTGAATATTATGCTTTCCATTAAGAAAATATATTTCATGATCTTTCCAATATTTTGTTCGTTTGCCGTGTTCGCTCAAGAACAGGAAACTGTTTCTACCAAATTTCGATTGGTTGCCGAACTGGGCAGCGGATATTCCTACAAACTTACTGAGCCCAAGACAACATTAGGCATTTACACGCGAGATGGAATTGCCGGCACCGTTCGTTTAAAATGGGGTTCAAGCAATCTGTTGGGAATTGGTATTGAAACAGGATGGATTCCGGTCTCATCAACAAAAAACAGTGCGCTGCTTTCGGAATTTGGAACGATGAATGTCTCTGCCGCTCTTTCTGCGGTTCCGGTGCTTGCTGTATTTTCGATTCAGCGGATGGGAATTCAATTGCACACAGGATTGGGTTACTATCGGATGAGCTCTACGGTAACCATTGCAGGTTCAACAATGCAAAGCTCTGAATGGAATTTAGGCTACCTTCTTTCTTTGGGATATGCCCGGCCATTGTTTTCAAATTACGGATTAGGCGGAGAAGTAAAATGGAATAGTATTGTTGAACAACAAGTTTCCATTATTTCATTTCAGATACGATTAATCTATCGTCTGTATGGAGATTAATATCTAAAAGGATTCAAATTATCCGCGGGTCCACCGAATGAGCTGTTCGGCGAGTGTTGGAAAATGTTCGATCAATTGCCCGCCGATATTTCCCCCGCGAGAGTTCAGCGCAAAACGCTGCAGGTTCAAAGCAATTCGGAGCCGTTTCGAAAAAAGTTTTTTCCATTCTTTTTTATAAAGGGATTCTGCTTTTGCGGCCGTAAGACCGGTTTTTTTGGACTCATTCAGGATCCGCGCTGCAAGTATTCCGCTCTCCATCGCCATGCCGATGCCATCTCCGGCCAACGGAGCAATAACCCGCGCCGCATCTCCGATCATGAAGATACCGTTTTCGACCACGGCTCTTTTTCCAAAATAGATATTGCCCGTTCCATAGACCGGAAGTTTCGACAACGCGGGAATCGGATCACGGAAGAATAATGCTTTGAAGGCCGGATTTTTCTCCAAGAGTTCGTAGAGTGCATATTTCGGATCAAGCTGATTGATGTTCCTGTCGGAAAGGAAACAGAGGGTTGACTCACTCTCGCTGACGCAGTTCACGCCGCAATAAATTCCGTTGGACGAAAAGATTTGTATTTCATCGCGGGAGATATTGTTCAACAGATCTTTCGGCACATGATATTTTATACCGCTGTATCCCGAACGTGATGATACAAACTTCCGCTTCAGCGATTTATCGATGATGCTTTGTCTTCCGTACGCGCCGACAACAAAATCACCAGTGTATGCATGGACACCATTCGGTGTTTTGCAGAGTATCTCGAAAATATCGTTGACACGGTTCAGGGAGACAACTTCGGCCGGTTGAACCACTGTTGCGCCTGCCGATGCCGCTTTCTTCAGCAGCAGTTGATCAAGCAGCGAACGCTTGAGCGCAAAACCTTCAAATCCTAATTGATGCACCGCTGACGATCCATTTTCCGGTATAAAACGGAAATTGGTGATGCGGTTCGGTTTCAGCGCAAGGAATTCGTCGAACAATCCGAAAGACCGTAACGAAGAGATCACCTCATGCGAGAGGAACTCGCCGCACAGCACGTCGCGCGGGAAGGATTTCTTCTCGATGACGGCAACGCTCAATCCGTTGTTCGCCAGCGAGATCGCCGCGCTCGAACCGGCCGGACCTCCGCCGATGATCAATATGTCAAAATGTTTAGTAATGGTTGTACACCTGTGTAGTGCCCTGGTGAATCATCCCGTCATAATTCGACAACAACAAGCCATCGAAAAGCCCATGTCCGTTGTATGGTGAATTGTCGTATAGAACAAAGAGATAATATCCGCAACAGTTCACTTCTGGTGAATCCTCGTTGCACGGATAACGGCGCATCATGTTGTACCATTCCGCTGCGTGAAAATAATATCGTCAGAATTTTTATTCCAAACAACGCAAGAGCGGAACGGCGCAGATCGTTGATAATAATCCCGCGGCGGGCAACGCGCATAAACGACTGCATCAGCAACACGATCTCTTCTTCCCGGAAATGATGAAGAAACAGCGAAACGTGAACAATATCAAATGATTTTTCTTTGAACGGGATATTCACGGCATCGCCGCACACTACGGTATGCTGCGAATGCTCATGCAGAAACGAACATGCCCGGGGATTCTTATCTAATGCCGTAACCGCATATGGTTCATTATCATTTCCGAATACGTCCGCTCCGCCGGCACCGGCATCAAGCACGGTCAGCCGTCCGGAGAGGGATTTGTTCTTGGTGAGCAAGCGGAAGCCTTTCCGCGTTGTTCCTCGCCCGCCGAGAAGAATGTTGATCGTTTTCAGTTCGCGCAGTGCTTGGTCGATCCGGTCATCCCGGATGGAAAAATCATCCATTATTTCCGGATCATTCTTCCGCTGCATTATGCTCTGACCCTGAGAAGTGCCACTTCCATTGTTAAGCCGGGACCGAAGGCAACCGCACAGACGAGTTCATCGTTCTTCAGCGGTGTATTTTTCATCAGTTCCTTCAGCACAAAAAGGATCGATGCGGATGAGAGATTGCCGTAGTTCTTCAATACTGTTCTCGATGGGATCATTTTGTCATCGGAAATATTCATGCCGTTCTGCAATGAGTCGAGTATGGCGCGTCCGCCGGGATGCAGCGCCCAATGGGTGATCTGTTCCGGAGAAAGCTGGTGTTCTGAAAGAATATCCTTCAACGCCGGTGCAGCACTATTCAGGATGATCTTCGGAAGTTCGGACGAGAGGACCATTTCAAATCCGGTATTGCCGATCTTCCATCCCATATATTCTGCGGAGTCTTTGAAGAGATATGATGAGGTGAAGAGTAACTGCAATCCGTTAGAGACTGCGGACGGGCTGTTGAACAATGCAGCCGCACACCCGTCGGCAAAGATCATGTTCGCAAGAATATTGTCGCGTGTCGGCTCGGTTTGAAGATGAAGAGAGCAAAGTTCAACGCTCACAAGAAGTGTCTTTCCGCTCGCACTGCGAAGCTGCGACATTGATTCCAGCACGGTGTTGAATCCGATCAGTGAAGCGGCGCATCCCATAAATCCGATATTCGTTCTCTTTACGGAGGCGGGAAAATTGAACCGGTCGATCAGATAATAATCAAGGCCGGGTGCGAAGAATCCGGTGCAGGAAATAGTGATCAAACGTTCCACGCTGCCGGGATCGACAGAATTCTTTGCAAGGATCTCTGCAACGGCGTTTCCCGTCAGTTCCTTCGACCACCGTTCATACTCGTTCATCCTCGTTCCGGTATCGGGAGAAATATAGCCGCCGGAATTGGAATAGAATTTTTTCTCCGTTCCGGATCCGCCGTCGGGGACGACAAAATACCGCTGCGCAATTCCCGAATGGTGCGATGCCATATCAATCATTCGTCCGGCAACAGGTGTTACCGCCATCCGTTTTTTCAGCTCTTCCGTTGCGTTAGCCTGCTCAACCATGAACGGAGGTGATGCGGTGGTAATGTCGATGAGCATAAGAATTCCTTGCGAGTTGTATTTATAAATACTGTAGAATGAATAATTCTTTCCCTCAATGTATAATACTTAGCAGTATGATACAAATTTCGAGCAGATGTCTATCATAGCATTCAGGCAGGGGAGAATTGGCACATGAACTTTCGCCTTTTTGCGCAGAATTCCATCGGTCAAAATAGATCGATCTGCCGGCGTGAGAGATTGGTTTATTTATCGTATCTTGTAGGCATTGAACCACTGAACGAGAAGAGGAACGAATTATGACGGAACCACAAACGATCGAATTACGGTGCAGCAAAAATCCGGACAAAAAATACAATGCCAGGACATTTGTGAACGGAAAAGAAGTGAAAAAGAAAGAGTTTACCATCATACGCGGCGACCAGTTCTCACTGGTGCTGGCGTATCATCAGATAAAGAAGCAATACCCTGCCGGTGAAGTACATATCAAAGGATTGGACAAGAACGAAGAGCTGAATATTCTTCACTCAGAGCTCTGATAAACGCTCCAAGTGTGTGCCTGGTGCAGAGTGGACCGTGTTGATTGGTTAACTGTTGCCGGGCGGATTATAGTTGCCCACGAGATCGGATTCGATCTTCAGCCGCACCTTCTTATCATCTTCGTGATACACGCAAATGCAGTTCGCATCGTAACGGGTAAAGAACTGATCCTTCATGCCGTCGAACTGTTTACCGAGATTGTCGGTCTCGCCGACAAAGATATGTTTGTGCGAAACTTTATTCATTTCATCTGTTGCCCGATGCGTGATCACGTACACCGCCGCAACCTGCTTGAACAATGTCGTCATCGGATGGATGGCGAATGAATATTTTTTACCGGACTCTCCCCGGAATGCAATTTGTGCCATACGACCCTCCTGTGATGCTAGAATATAGTATCATCATATTTACCGCCAATTCCAATTGTATTCAGATTATATTCCGTTAATCCGTCAGTTTGGCAGAGAAAAACCCGAATCATGCAGACTTCGGGTTTTTATGAGGAGGATGAGAAAGGAAAGTTACTCTTCATTAGCGCTCAGTAATTGTTCCTGCATTCTGACTGAAGCAATTTGAAAGAAATTATCTTCATTCGCAGTAGTAATATTTTTTTCCTCCGAGTACCATTCAGGATTTTCACAAATGGAAATTGCAAGGTATGCTTTGTATCGTGTCGTTCCGGATGGATGATTCTGCCACACTTTGTTCATCACCGTTGTTAATCCCGAAACGTCTGTTGCGGGATAACGTATTTTCATTTGAGCAGTGATTCGCATTGCTGACTCGATTACACCGGTATTCGCAGTATGCAATGCATTCAGTAAATTTTTCGTTGCAAAAAGGATCTTCTTCTCCTCTGTATCGAATCTTTTCGCTGTTCCTTGAGCGGCGGTGAATTGTATCGCCATCATCGCTATTACTGCTATTAAAGCTTTTCTTGTTTTCATGACATCCTCCGTAGATTATTGTTGGTGCATCATTGTTTTGTAGCTTGATCTACGGTGAACGAAAAGCAAAAGATGTGTTCGATGCGTCAGGAGTTGTAAAAAAATGTCACGAAAAGGGTGTCAACTTTTTATTCTCTGTTGAATAAATATTTTGACACTTGTCCATAGGACCACTTTGTGGCTGCTGGAATGATTTATTCGCAACATGCTGATTTTACTGCATATTCTTCAATGAGGGAAATCCGACCAGTTTTTGCTGTTCCTCATCCCACAAACGCAGAACAAGGAAACGGAAACTCGAGAACAGCGTTATCGGTTTCACCGACTGGAAGAGCGGAACTTCCTTCTGCGCATTGTCCAGCCAGTAGTTCGGAATTTTTGGACTGAGATGGTGTATGTGGTGAAAGCCGATATTGCCGCTGAAGAACTGCAGTACTTTCGGAAGTTTGTAGAACGAACTTCCTTTCAGTGCAGATTCAAAAAAATTCCATTCATTGTGATGCACCCAGTATGTTCCTTCAAACTGATGCTGAACGTAGAAGAGCCATAACCCCGATATGCCGGCGATCCAGATCGTCGGCAGCATAACCTTTACGAACGGAACAAATCCGATCGCGTAACTCATTCCAATAGTGATCAATGCAAGAACTGCGGTTGTCCAGTGAACGCTCCGTTTTTCGCGCGGACCGGAATGCTCGGATGTGAAACGGTGTGCAATAAAGAACATAAATAACGGACCGACAATGAACATGGCGAACGGATTTCTGTACACGCGATATTTAATCCGGTTCCACGGTGTGAGCGCCAGATATTCCTTCACCGTCAGCATCCAGACGTCGCCGGTTCCGCGGTTGTCAAGATCGCTCCCCGTTGCATGATGAATGGAATGGTTGTGCCGCCATTCATAGTACGGAGTGAGTGTCAGAAGTCCGCTCAGGATTCCAACGATATCGTTGGCTTTTTGCGATTTGAAAAATGAACCGTGCGTGCAGTCATGAAAGATGATGAATGTCCTAACCTGAAATCCTGCTGCCGGTATCGCCAGAGCAAGGGTGATCCAGTATGAATACTCAAGACTGAAATACATTGCCGTAAGCAGCAGGAAATACGGTCCGAATGTATCAACAATCTGCGCTATGCTTCTTTTAAGATCGGAGTGCTGATATTTCGCGATCATGGTCCGCCATGATTCCTGCTGAGACTGAAAGAATGGTTGCTGTGACATAGAATCTTCCTTTTTTTGCGTTGTGAAATATGAGGCACAGAAGGGAAGTTGAGGGGAATGATCGTCTCTATATAAACCAAGGTACGGTATTGAATAAAAAGACGCAAGATTAAGCCAGTTCTGTCTTTCCTGATTATTAACCCTCTGTTTTTGGGTGGCAAAATTCCAGAATACGGTGATAAAACTGCCGGTTCCAGCGAAGATGCTTTGTGCCGGATGACCTGTAATTTATATTTGTTGTGAAAGCAATAACAAATGGGAAAGACAACGCAATGAAAAAAACAACAACGTTCTTCCGCTTTTCATCGTTTATCATTTTTGCCGTAATTCTTTTCACGACAGGAGGATGTACAAAGGATGATACGACAACCAA
>CAJBTU010000114.1 GCA_903958625.1 uncultured Ignavibacteriota bacterium
ATTGGTGGAAAAGTGAAGACTATCCTGATTTTGGTCTAAAGATGATCTTTACAGAGAATATCAACGACGACAAGCTCATTCATTCCGTGGTTCAAGAAAACCTAAAACTTTTATCATTATGATCTCTACACTACTTGAGAAAAATATTCTTCCCGATTGGCTTGTGAGAATCGGTATTCGGCGGTTGCTTGCGCAGCGATTACGCACTGAACGAAAAGAAAATACTTCTGCGCAGCAAGCCCATTTGATGAAACTTATTGATTTCCTCAAATCCAGCCCAATTGCCGTGAATACGCATGACGCGAATGAACAGCATTATGAAGTCCCGACTGAATTCTTCAAGCTGGTGATGGGGAAGAATATGAAGTATAGTTCCGGCTTTTGGAAATACGACGATGTTTCGTTCGACCAGTCGGAAGATGACATGCTGGAGTTGACGACAGAGCGAGCCGAGCTAAAGGATGGAATGAATATTCTTGAATTAGGATGCGGCTGGGGGTCTTTGTCGTTGTTCATGGCGCATAAATACCCGAACGCAACAATCACCGGTGTTTCGAACTCAACAACGCAAAAAGAATACATTGATTCTGAAACTGAAAAGCGCGGTCTCAATAACCTTACGATCATCACGGCCGATATGAATTCGTTTACGATCGATAAAAAGTTTGAAAGAGTCGTTTCGGTGGAAATGTTTGAACACATGCGCAATTATGAGAAGCTGCTGGAGAAAGTGTCAACGTTTTTGGTCGAAGGTGGAAAGCTCTTCGTGCATATCTTCTCGCATAGAACATATTCATATCTTTTTGAAGTAAAGGATGAAACCGACTGGATGTCGAAATATTTCTTCACCGGCGGAATCATGCCGAGCGACCATCTGTTGTTGTATTTCCCGAATCATTTTTCGATCCAGAAACATTGGCATGTTCCGGGAATCCATTACAATAAAACCAGTGAAATGTGGCTGAAAAACATGGATAAGAACGAACCGGAGATCCGCAGGATATTTTTGCAAACCTACGGTAAAGAGCAAGCGACAAAATGGATAGCGTATTGGAGGATTTTCTTTATGGCATGCGCTGAGTTGTGGGGATACAAGAATGGTGAAGAGTGGATCGTCAGCCATTATTTATTTCAGAAGAAGTAACCCGTGAATTTCAAGATTCCCTGCATACATTAATATTTGGAGACGAATGATTTCGCCGCATAAATTGATCTTTCTTCTGGTATTGACAACGGCTGTGTACGCCGAAACGAAGATCGATAAATATACCGGAACAGCGACAGATCTGAAAACCGGAAAGCTGATCTATACCGAAGAACATGAAGCGCGGTATGTTGACAATGTGAACGTTGGGTCAACGATAACATATCGCGACGGAATGAAAAATGTTATTGGTAAGAAAGAGATTACTTTTGTGAATTCATCTTCTCTTGTATCATTTCGAAGAGAAGATTATCGGTTCGGAACGGTGGAAAGTGCGGAACTTCTGCTTCCGGGAGTTCGATTGGCAAAGAAAGAGGGCTTTCTTTCGGAACAAAAAGAAAAGATCATTTCCGCAGTTACTCCAATGGCAATCGATGCGGGATTAAACAATCTTGTTCGGAATTCGTGGAATACGCTGATCCAGGGGGAGAACGTAACTTTTAATCTTGCCGTTCCTTCGCAGCTGGATTATTATGAATTCCGGGTGAAAAAAGAACGGGAAGAAATCATTCAAAACAGACGAACAATAGTTGTCCGTTTTGAATCCGATCATTGGTTCGTTAGAGTCTTTGTTGATCCGGTAATCGTTTGGTATGATTTCGAAACAAGAAGAGCGGTTCGATACGAGGGAATATCAAACATCTATAACGAGAATGGCAAAAGTTACATCGTTCGTGTTACATTTGACAAACCGGGACCGTAATTCAACGAACAGGGAACAATAACCAGGCATAAGAGTATTAAAACTGCTCAGGGTGCCAGCAAAAAATACAGTATGGAAAAAATTGCGATTATAGGAACAGGTGTGGCGGGAATGGGCTGTGCGTATTTCCTTCACAAGAAATATGATGTGACCTTATTCGAAAAGAATGATTACGTGGGAGGTCACACCAATACGATTACCGTCGACGAAGAGGGAACGCCGATCCATATTGATACCGGTTTCATGGTCTACAATCATGTAACCTATCCGAATCTTCTGAAATTATTCGCCCGGCTGAATGTCCCGACCAAAAAAACATCCATGTCGTTTTCCGTGCAGCACGTTCCGAGCGGATTGGAGTTTTCGGGTTCAGGACTTGATGGGTTGTTTGCTCAACGGAAAAACATCTTCAGTATCCGTCATATCAAAATGCTGCGGCAGATAGGACGATTCAATACTGAATGCGAGGAAGTTTTGACCAACGAACGGTATTTTGAAATGTCGCTTGGTGATTATGTCCGCGAGAAAAACTATGGTGATGATATGCTTTACAAATATCTCATCCCGATGAGTTCTGCCGTGTGGTCAACGCCGATAGATGAGATGCTGAATTTCCCGGCGTACACGCTTGTTCGATTTTTTAAGAATCATGGTTTTCTCGGATTAGATACGCAGCATCAGTGGTATACGGTTGTGAATGGAAGTCAGTCGTACCGAGAATTGATGATCGAACCGTTCCGAAACAAGATCAGGATCAATTCGCCCGTTGTTCGTGTGGAAAGGGGTGAAAAATGCGCGGCAGTTATTCTAAAGAACGGCGAACAGCAAACTTTCGATAAGGTGATCTTTGCCTCGCATGCGGACGAAACAGTATCAATGCTTGCGGAAGCGACCACCCGTGAGCGGACGTTACTAACGCCGTTCCACTATCAAGAGAATGTTGCGTTGCTGCATACGGATGAAACGGTGATGCCAAAGACGAAGCGGACCTGGTCGTCATGGAATTACCGGATCGATCAGGAACAATCAGGAAAGCTCTCTCCGGCAACGATTTATTGGATGAACAGTCTGCAGCAGGTATCGAAAAAACGGAATTACTTTGTGAATATAAACGGTGAAGAGCGGGTCAACCCGCAATCGGTGGTGAAACGTATCGTATATACACATCCCGTATTTTCCGTTGATGCTCTCAAAGCGCAGAAAGACCTTCCGAGTTTGAACCAATCC
>CAJBTU010000115.1 GCA_903958625.1 uncultured Ignavibacteriota bacterium
CGGTGGACCTGGAATCCGCTCATGGTTTTGTAACGGCAGAAGGCATCCTTCAGCGTGCGTGCCATAACGTGATGGATACCGGGACGGCCGTTCGCAGTCGGCGGACCTTCATAGAATGTGTATTGCGGTTTCCCATTCCTTGAAGTAACAGAATCCTGGAATATCTTTTTTTCTTCCCAGAACTCCAGAATCTCCTTCTCTACTTCGGCGTAATTTATTTTATCGGTCAGTTCTTTAAACATAATCCTGCATTCTCGCGACAACTTCTTTCATGATCGAGGTTAATTTCGGTTCCGCTCCGTTTGCCACAGCGATCACTTCCTGCAGCGAAACCGGTTTTAGTGCATCAGGGAAACATTCGTCGGTCATGATTGAAAATCCAAGCACGCGCATCGATTGATGCACCGCTACAATCACTTCCGGAACAGTTGACATTCCCACAACATCGGCTCCGATACCGCGTAAGAACCGATATTCTGCACGTGTTTCTAAATTCGGTCCGGAAACAGCCACAAATACCCCTTTTTGCAGCCGAATTTTCAGATCAAGCGCCACAGTCTCGGCCAAGCTGATTAATTCGCGTGTATAAGGTTCAGTCATATCGGGGAATCTGGGGCCTAGTTCATCATCATTATGCCCGATCAGCGGATTATCTCCGAGAAGATTGATGTGATCGGTAATGAGCATGATATCGCCTTTAACAAACAACGGATTCATTCCCCCGGCCGCGTTTGAAATCAATAACGATTTTACACCCAAAAATTTCATCACCCGTATCGGGAAAGTGACTTGCTGCATCGAGTAGCCTTCGTAATAATGAAACCGACCCTGCATCGCCACAATGTTCTTTCCTCCCAGTTTACCGAAGATCAATTTCCCTTTATGTGATTCTACTGTTGAGAGAGGAAAATGGGGAATGTCAGAATAATCGATGACTGTTTCGATCTGAATTTCCTTCACTAATCCGCCAAGACCAGTACCAAGGATGATTCCGACGGTTGGGGACAATTGTGTCTTCGTCAGAAGGAACTGCAGAGCATCATTAATTTGTTTTCGTAATTCAGACATTATAGTTTTTTTAAGACATCGTCAATTTGAAAATGATCCCTGCCGGTGCCCTGGCTTTGATCCCGTTTCGTCATTTCTTCATCTGCTTCCAGTGCTTTGATAAGTTCAACCTCTGAGTTGAGCAAAATTTTCAACCGGCTGACAAGCGCTTCTTTCTTCGCCCGCAAATTCGTCACTTCCTCTTTTGCACGCATCACTTCCATTCGTGCGTGATCAACAATCTGGCTTGCTTTCAGTTCGGATTCCTGAATGATTAACTCCCCCTCTTTTCGGGCGTTCTCAATTGTGCGTGCGCTGTTTTCCTGCGCTTGCATCAGCACTTGCTGCAGGTCCCGCTCTTTTTGTTTATAATCACGCAGCTGCACTTCGTTTTCGATCGCCTGTTCGCGCATTTCTTTCCCCAGTTTTACCAGATCGGCAAATTCCGCGGAAAGCGTATCCAAAAAAGCATCAACCTCTACTGTGTCATAACCACGCAGAACTTTTTTGAATTCTTGTTTCTTTATATCAAGTGGAGTGAGTTTCATACTTCCCCCTGGTTAATTAATCAGTTTCGTTCTTGATCCAAAGATCGCCGTACCGATACGAACCATCGTTGAACCTTCCTCGATTGCAATTTCATAGTCGTGCGTCATACCCATCGAAAGAATGGTCAACGGATGGCGTAAAATTCCTGAACTGTTTGCCTCATCATAGATCGACCGCAATAGTTTGAAGGAAACGCGCGATTCATCTTTATGATCGGTAAAAGGACCTATTGTCATCAAACCCTTAAGGTTCACATGTGATAGTCCGCTGAACACTTTTAATAATTCAATCGCCTTTTCAGGTTTGATGCCAAATTTTGTCGCTTCTTCAGAAGTATTCACTTCAACAAGTACATCAATTAGTCTATTGTTCTTCTCCGCTCGCTTCTGGATCTCTTCTGCAAGTCCTTTACTGTCAACAGAATGTATCAAATGGATCCATTCTGAAATATATTTCACTTTATTTGTTTGTAAATGTCCGATGAAATGCCATTGAATATTTGTTTCTAACAGCACTTTTCTTTTTTCGATCAATTCCTGGACATAATTTTCACCAAAATCAACAACACCCGCTTCAAATGCCTCACCAATTTTTTCGGCCCCAAAGGTCTTACTGACAACAATTAGCTTTACTTCACCGGGATCTCTGCCGGCACGAAGACACGTTTTTTTGAGATTTTCCTCAATATTTTGAATGTTTTCGGCTATCATCCTTCAAGGTTAAGTGGAAATATATCTGTTTATCACGCTAAAAACAATAAACTTCTTAAAAATGAATGTGGAGGTGATAATCCATCCAATCACTATTTTATCCAAAACCTTGGTGTTTTATCGAGTTTGATCGAATAGAAACCAATAAAATAATTCAGTAATAGCTCAAACATCGTCATATTTAGAGATTGACATTGGAAATTCTTTCTTCGTAAGCCATCCATACTACTAACTAACCAAAAAAATCGACCTAATTACGAGATTTTTGTATTATCAAAGGGATTCGAAGAACAGACATCCATGTGTTATAGCTTTTCCGCACACGTTTTTGCTGGTGTACGAATCTAAACACTATGATTTACATCATGAGAACTGTGAAACGGGATGTGTGAACAACTCTTTTTCAGACTCTGCCGGGCAGGACATAGGAATTCCCTAAAGCGTTTTTAAAAAAGGAAGGAACTCTTACCGATATTAATTGAATGTTAAAAACCACCGTATAAACGGCAATGGTGGGGAGGGTGTGAACACTATGGAGCAGAATCATTTGATATTTTATTTTTTGCTCATCATTCGGCGTATCCCATGGTAGTAAATGATGTCACCGAAAGATCCATTGTCACCAGAACATTCTTTGTACCGCAACCATAAAAATTTTCCGGTAAAAAATTCATCCCTTTTTCTTCTTCGTAAGTTCCTGCATTTGTTCGCTCAGTTTCGACAATCTGGCGCTGACTTCCTGCATCCTTTTTCGGATCTTGTCATAGTCCAAAGGGTATTGCGGATGCTCCTGATAATAGTGAAGAACTTTTTCAACTTCATAGGAAAGGTCTTCTATCGCTCTTTGCTCGGCAATTAAGGAGATAATTTTATTATCAAAAGAATTCATTACGCTCTTTCTTTCATGTGATATGATGAACTGAACCATTGTTCAAGCTCTTGCCGTACATCTGGATGAGCGATTGCGATCAACGCTTCGGCACGTTGCCTCAGCGTCTTTCCTTTTAACAAAGCAATTCCATATTCCGTTACGACATATTCGACGTCACCCCGCGTAGTAACAACACCGGCTCCTTGTTTGAGCATCGGTACGATGCGGGATTGTGAACCGCCGGCCGCCATCGATGGAAGGGCGATAATTGCTTTCCCATTCTTTGATGCAGCGGCACCGCGAACAAAATCAAGTTGTCCCCCGAATCCACTGTAGATCCGTGTTCCTATAGAATCTGCACATACCTGTCCGGTGAGATCGATTTCAATTGCAGAATTGATCGAAACGATTTTTTCATTTTGACCAATCAAAAAAGGATTGTTCGTGGAATCTGTCGGCAACAATTTTATGGACCGGTTACCATTGACAAAGTCATACAGTTTTTTTGAACCAAGCACAAAGGTTGCAATGGAATAACCCGGATTGACACTCTTTTTCTTGTTGGTGATAACCCCTTTCAGCATCATTTCCATCATTCCATCCGAAAACATTTCGGTGTGCACTCCAAGATCTTTCCTGCCGTCAAGTGCTCCCATGATCGCATTCGGAATTCCGCCAATGCCCAATTGCAGCGTAGAACCGTCCTCGATCAACGGGGAGATAAAATCAGCGATCTTTTGTTCTATTGCACTTATTTCCGGCCTGGGCAATTCACAAAGAGGTTCTGTATGTTCAACCACGTAATGAAGTTTTGATATCGGCACCAATGATTCGCCATAAGTAAACGGCATGTCGTTGTTCACCTGAGCTATTACCACTTTCCCTGAGGCGATTGCTGCAACCGATGCAGCACATTCCACTCCAAGACTGATAAATCCTTCTTCATTGGGAGGTGATACCATGACATAGGCAACATCCAAGGATATGATGTTCTTGTAAAACAGTGAAGGGATCTCATTCAAGAATACCGGAAGATAGTCAGCCGAATGTTCTTTAATAGCTTTGCGGTCAGCACTACCGACAAAAAATGATACATGTCTAATCCGGTCCCGGTTGTTTTCACTGATATCGAAAGGATCGTTGCCCAACAAAAGAAGATGGAAGACCGAAACATTCTTTAGTTCCTGCGCTCGCTGAGCAAGAACTTTTAAAAAAGTCCGGGGTGAAGCAGCATTGCCGCTCACAAAAACGTTATCATTCGAGTAGACAAGTCCTGCGGCTTGTTCCATCGTTATACGTTTCACATCGTAGTTGTTCCGCCATTTAGGGCCTTCCGGCAACGAATGACGGAGATCATTAATTGAAGATATCATACTCTATTCCGTTCCTAGTTCAAACATATCTGCGTTCTCACACTTTGATTACCGCGATATCGTCATACACTTAATTTCATTCCCGTTTTTACAGTGATCGGGCGATAGTATGCTGCGCCGCATTTGATCACCGGTTACAACCGATCTTGATCTGTGAGAAGATATTCAATCTCTGCTGCTTTACTGATTTTTAGAATCACCTCAGTTTGTTATCGTGATCATTGTGCCTAGATTATTTTCTTTCTGTTAATTGGAAAGAAAATTTTATGGCAACCCACACTTGCACCGGACCGCTATTCATCACTCCCGGGGTGAATTGGTACTTCAAAGCGGCAGCAATGGCGGATTCATTGAAAATTGCTCCACCCTGTTCCTTGATCACTACTGCTTTTTTAGGTTTACCGGTTTTATCGACCAATATCTTTACCCACACATATCCTTCCATACCCGAACGTCGCGCGATCTCAGGATATACCGGTCTTTCCGAATAAACAACCTGCGGTATCTTTTCAACGGGAATGAACTCGTTCATTCCCGGCTCATCATTTTCTATCGTTACGCCTTCTTCAATCCGCAATTCCCCGCCTTCGCCGCTTCCGTCTAATGTTGCATTACTTGTTACTGCACTCATTTCTGTTTGTGTCGCTATTGTTTGCTCCGGATTTATTTCGGCATCCGGAACCGGCACTGGGGTTCCCACCGTTGGCTTTGTGACTCTTGCAACTCCTACAATCGGTGCCGTCATCGAGTTTGTGATCGACGGCGGAGGGCCAAGTTCGCTGTACTTAATTATCCGAACTCTCGCCATCGGAATATCTTCGTCGAGACTCTGATAGTATTGAAGTGCGTAATACGATCCTATCAATGCAGCGTGTAACAAGGCTGAAATAATTAACCCCATCTCCAGGTTAAAACCCAAACGCTTTTTAAGTTCTTTCCGCGCCTGAGTGACCGAGTAATTCGATGGTATTGCGACCGCGACGATTTTGTGTTTTGAAAGGAATCTGATCGGTAAAGGATGATGAAATATTGTATTCATAGCACCCTCCTGCTCTGCTCCCTATGCTGATAAAAAGCAAACAGCGTACCGCAAGAAAGTGGTGAATTTTTGACGTTTTAGGCAGATTTTGGGTTAAACAATTTCAAAGGTGGGAAAACAAATTATAGATTCTTACTCGTAGGAGAGGGAAAAAAAGATAAAACCATCGGATTGCCTTAACAATCCGATGGTTTTTAGATTAAAATTCCGGTGCCATTTCCCACTTTTCTGGAGAGCGCCAAAGTTGAGAAAGAAGCATATCGCGCATCAACATGAATTCTTTCGGCAAGCGATCGTATATCTTGATGAAAAGTTCTTCATGTGAAAGAATTTCTTTTTTCCATAATTCTTTATCGATGGCCATCA
>CAJBTU010000116.1 GCA_903958625.1 uncultured Ignavibacteriota bacterium
ATCCGCACATTCCGTCCGGACATTATTATCACCCGTTTTACTCCAACGCTCGGCGGGCACGGACAGCATCTTGCCTCGGCGATCCTTGCGCAGGAAGCATACAAGATTTCCGGCGATCCGAACATCTTTCCGGAACAATTAAAATTTGTGCAGCCATGGAAAGCGAAACGGATTCTCTTCAATCATTTCCGCTTCGGCGCAACAACGTCCAATCCGCAAAATCTTCCTTCAATGAAAGTAGATGTCGGTTCGTACAATCCGCTTCTCGGCCGGTCGTATACCGAACTTGCCGGGATCGGCAGGACGATGCACAAGAGCCAGGCGATGGGATCGGCGCAAAACAAAGGGAGCAATATCAATGAGTTTGTTGTCACGGACGGTGCCGCCGCGTCGAACGATATTATGGAAGGGATCGACCTTACGTGGAACAGATTCCCAGACGGCAAAAAAATTGCCCGGATGGCAGACGACCTGCGGAAAAAATTCGATCCTGCATCACCGGAAAAGATCATTCCTTCGTTGATCGCGTTCCGCAAGGAACTGCAGAAACTGCAGGGCGATCCCCTGGTCGGAAGAAAAATAAATGAAACGGAATCGTTGATCCGATCGTGTGCCGGATTGTGGATTGAGGCGGTTGCACAGAAGGCTTCCTATTCCTGCGGAGATTCCGTCACCATGTCGATGACATTTCTGAACCGCTCATCGGCGCAAATTGCGCTTGCCTCGCTGATCTCGTCGCAATTAAAGATCAACCTGCCCCAGAAGCAGAATCTGAAATTCAACGAGCCGTACCAAATTCCGATAGCATCCATTATTGCAAAGGATGAAAGCCTTACACAGCCGTATTGGCTTCTCTCCGCCCCGAAGGAGAATCGTTACTCGACCGCCGATTTTTCATTTCTTGGATCAGCGGAAAATCCTTCCCCATTATCGGTGAACGTTGCTGTCTCCATCGAAAAAGAATTGATCGTGTTCCGCGTGCCGGTGATGTTCAAATGGATCGACGATATTGACGGAGAAAAATACCGCGCCGTTTCCGTTGTTCCGCCTGTTTCGGTCAGCATGACGGAGAAAAACATTGTCGGGAAAAACATGGAACAATCAATCCTTTCCGTTCAGGTGAAGGCTCTTAAAGAAAATATTTCCGGGACCGTCAGGGTGAATGTTCCTCAGGGATGGAACGTGAGCAAAGATCAATTATTTGCATTCACAACAAAAGATCAGGAAAGAACATTTCAATTCTCTCTTCGTCCGGATTCAACGGCACAGAGCGGAATTTTTTCGGCGGAAGCAGTAACGGGCGGCGAGGCATACTCACAATCCGTCAAGACCATTTCCTATCCGCACATCCCGCTGCAAACAGTCATGGAACCGGCGAAGGGAACGCTGCTTCATAACGATGTGAAAAAAATTGGGCGGTCAGTGGGATACATTATGGGAGCAGGAGACGAAGTGCCGAAAGCACTGGAGCAGATGGGCTACGCCGTTACGATGATCACCGATGAAGAATTGCGAAACGGTGACCTTCAGCATTATGACGCGATCGTTGCGGGAGTCCGCTCGTACAATACACGCACACAGTTGCGGCAATTGAATAACCGCTTGCTGGAATATGTGGAAAAAGGGGGAACGTACGTTGTACAATATCAGGTAGTGGAGCGTGGTCTTACGGATAATATTGCTCCGTTTCCGATGGAGATTTCGCGCGACCGCGTAACGGATGAGAATGCCGCGGTTTCATTCACCGATGCGAACCATCCTCTGCTCAATTATCCGAACAGAATTACCGCAGAGGATTTTTCCGGCTGGGTGCAGGAGCGCGGATTGTATTTTGCGAACAAAAGGGATGCGAAATTCGAAGCGGTCATTTCATGCGCCGATCCGAACGAAAAGCCGCAGGATGGAAGTTTATTATACGCGAAATACGGAAAAGGAAATTATATTTTTACCGGACTTTCGTTCTTCCGACAGTTACCGGCAGGGGTTGAAGGAGCATACCGGTTGTTTGCAAATCTGGTATCGGCCGGAAAGTGATCTGATTCCCGGAGTAAATGATGACCTCTTCTGCACCTACCTTTTTCAGGGGGAGAATTATTTTCCCTCCCCTGAAAGGGGAGGGCCAGGGAGGGGTCGGAAAATTGGATTATGAAAGAGCATAAACCAAAATTCTTTCTTCAAGCATCACAAGGCACGATTGCTAAAGCCCGCGCCTTGAGAAGACGAATGACCCCCGAAGAAAAAATATTGTGGTCACGTCTTCGTTGCGATTCACTTGGTGTGCGATTTAGAAAACAAGTCCCGTTTGGTCCTTACATCCTCGATTTTTTATGTCTAACAAAAAAAGTTGCCATCGAGTTGGATGGCAACCAGCACTATAAAGAAGAGGCTATTGAATACGATAAAGCGCGCGACGAGTATTTACGCTCGTATGGCATTACCGTTTTACGATTTCGAAATATGGAATTAAAACAAAATCTTGATGGTGTTCTCACGGTAATATGGAATACATGTAAATGATGACTCCCTCTTTATCTCCCCTTTCAGGGGGAGAATTATTTTCCCTTCCACTAAAAGGGGAGGGTCAGGGCGTGGAAGGTTTTAGCATAAATATTTCTTTGCATCGAATACGGTTCATTCACTTTCATAAAAATGTTCTATGACAACAACGCTGCAAACACTTCTCGCCGAATTTGTATTTCAGGAAGAAGGAAAACAATCTCGCACGCTTGTCGAGGAACAAACGATTGCCGGAGTGATGATACCGGTATTCACCAACGAATACTGGACATCGAAACAGCGGCAGGCACATTCATTGCACGAAGTGTCGTATCGCGCCTGTTTCAAGCCGCAATTGCCACGCTTTTTTATCGAACGGTTGACCAGGGCCGGCGATGTTGTGTATGATCCTTTCTCCGGACGCGGAACCACGATGCTCGAAGCCGCTTTGTGCGGAAGGAATGTTATCGCCAACGATGTCAATCCGTTAAGTGCGTTGCTCTCCAGACCAAGATTGTCTCCGCCCACTGCCGTTGAAGTTGCAGAACGGTTGGAGAAGATTGATCTTTCATCCGAAGAAGAATCCAATTTAGATCTTTCCATGTTTTTTCATAAGCGTACATTGGACGAAATGATATCGCTCCGTTCATACTTAAAAAAAGAAAATCCTGATGCGATCGATTCGTGGATCAGAATGGTTGCTACCAACAGATTGACGGGACATTCAAACGGTTTCTTCTCCGTGTACACCCTTCCGCCGAACCAGGCAACGTCGGCCGCGGCACAGCTAAAGATCAACAGCAAAAGAAACCAGCAGCCGGAATACCGGAATGTCCGGAAAATCATCCTGAAAAAGAGTGCGCAGCTGCTGAAAGATCTGGATATGTTCCAAAGGGAGACGCTGCGTACTATCAGCAGCAAAGCGCAATTTTTAACAGGCGATGCCCGCGTTACGGGGGACATTAAGAGTGATTCCGTTAAGTTGACCGTCACCTCGCCGCCGTTTCTCGACGTTGTGCAGTATGCGCAGGATAACTGGTTGCGGTGCTGGTTCAATGGTATCGACGCGGAGGAAGCGGGGAAGACGATCACCATGTCGCGTACGATAGAAGAGTGGAACGGCGTGATGAGCGGTGTCTTTCAGGAACTCTTCCGTATCACCCAAAAAAACGGATGCGTTGCATTTGAAGTTGGTGAAGTGCGGAGCGGAAAGATAAAACTGGAAGAATCTGTTGTGAAACTGGGTATTGATGCTGGATTCAGCTGCGAAGGGATCATGATCAATCAGCAGCAGTTTACTAAAACGGCAAATATCTGGGGCATTTCGAATAATTCCAAAGGGACCAATTCGAACAGGATCGTTCTCTTCCGAAAATAATTGTTTTCCGGCAGACGGTAAAAAAGAAAGGCGAGCATTGCTCGCCTTTTGTTTTGAGAATCTTAAAACTAAAACAGAAGATTATTTTTTCTTTCCTTTCACCGCCGGAAGTTTTTCTTTCCATCCGCCGAGTGTCTTTTCAAAATTTGCCGTGTTTGCGCCGCTTGCTTTTCCTGCTGTCACTGCCTCTTCACCTGTTTTTACGGCATCGGCCCATTGTTCCTTTTGACTGTACAAGTTTGCCTTCAGCGACAAATTGGAGAAGTTGGGTGCAATGGCAATTGCCCGATTGACCGCCGCCATTCCGTTCTCCCAATCCGTTTTGCTGTCCAACGAATAGCGGGCTAACGTAGCCGCCTGCTGCGAAGCGAGTGACGAATAATTTGCTTCAAGTTTTTTCACATTTTCTTCCGTGTTGGTGTTGACCGTGAAGGAGACGGAATATTTTTCCCACTTCAGCGAGATCTTTGCGGATGAGATTGTGAGATCGGAAAAGCTGTAGGAAAGCCATTCTTCATTTGGAATCGATTCCGGCGTTACGTTAAGTTTAAGAACATTCTTGGTGGAATCGTACGAATACGCGCCCCATTGATCCTGTGCTGAATTGAAGATCACCGTCCATTCCGTTCCTGTCGGTATGACGAAGAATTCATATTTTCCGGCTTTTAAAGTAGTTCCGCCGATCGTTACATCCTGTGAAAACTCGAATGTTGTAGCGTTATTTGCTCCTGCGCGCCATACCTGTCCGAACGGAATGAGCTTATTCCAAATTTCGCGTCCCTTCACACCGGGACGGTGGTAATAAACGGTCATATCGGTAACGCCGACCGTTTGCGAGACCGTAGCGTATTGGCTGAGTCTCAGCTGTTTTACCTGCGGCTGCTGTGCTTCAGCGCTGACGGCAAGAAAAAGAAGCGAGAAGAAAAGAATTGCGAGTGTTTTCATAATAACCCCTTATGATAGTGGTGATATGACATCTGTAACCGGAACGGATGAGAAAAAGTTTCCATCTTTACCGACGCAATATATGGAAAAATATAATAATTTATAGGGCATTGCCAGAGTAATTCGGCGGCGGTAAGCATGCATTCAAAAATCCTCGCTGCGGCATAAAAGCAGAAATTGTGAACACCTTAGATCCAAATCAAAAGGATTACTGTGTTAAATAAAACTATATTCAAATTGCTATATGCACAACATAATGCCAGCGTATTACGTTGAATTTAAGGGAGAAGGACAATTGAGAACAATCATTATATCAATACTCTTAACATTCGTGATTTCCAACGATCTTTATCCGCAACCGGAAAAGATACTTTACTCA
>CAJBTU010000117.1 GCA_903958625.1 uncultured Ignavibacteriota bacterium
CAAGATCAACACCGATTGCAAGTTGTTGTGTCATAATTTCTCTGTCAAAGCGCAGATGAATGCGGTTGTGAGTTAAGTAAGAACATATAATTTGTTTCGATGTATTGTAAAATCTTTTCAGCGATCACTTTGTGCCCCATTTTATTGGGATGAATTCCATCGCGGCAGATCAACTGTGTATAATCATCCGACTGCAGGAACGCCGAACGGATATCGATCAGTCTGGTCTTCGTTTCCTCCGCCACACGAAGGATCGCAGCGTTGTACCGTTCATGCCAGGAGTAGATATGGGAAATGTCTCCGATGTATTTCAGAATGTTTTCTTTTGCCTGGTCGCTGTTACGGCTGATCCAGCTGAAATATTTTTCCGGATCAAGCGGCGGCAGCGAAACGAGAACGGGGATGATATCCATCGTATTCAATTTTGTGACCAATCCGGTCAGTAAATGGTAAAATGTCGCGCAATCCGTGTTCGGGTGAAACTCACCGGAAGGATTATCCGCGATCTCATTCCAATGAAAATCACAGTCGTTGCCGCCGAATTCTATCAGAACGATATCAGGCTTTTTTTTCAGCACATCATCCTGTAAACGCTGCAGACCTTCAACGATGGTACTGCCGAACTTTGCGGCGTTATACACAACCCCCTTCAGTTTTTCACGAACCAGGTTGGTGAAACTTTCCAACAACAACGAATGCCGTTGTTTTTCCTCGTCAAAGATAACTCCGCGGGAAATGGAATCCCCGAAAACAACAATCGTGCATTGTTCCTTCAGTTTTTCTATCAGCAATTGAGTGTCCATAGTGTTACTTCTTTCTTTTCCATATTGACTCCAACCGTTCCTTGATCTGCTTTTCTCTGCCGTTCTCCGTCGGGTTGTAGTATCTTTTGTTTTTTAATTGGTCGGGCAAATTTTGCTGTTCCACGAAATTATTTTCAAAATCGTGGGCGTATTTGTATTCTTTCCCGTAGTTCAATTCCTTCATCAGCTTTGTCGGCGCATTGCGTAGATGGAGCGGCACCGGCAGATTCGGATAACGCCGCACATCATCCATCGCCTCACTGATCGCAATATACGATGCGTTGCTTTTTGCTGCACTTGCGAGATAGGTTGCTACATTCGACAGAATGATTCTTGCCTCCGGCATTCCGACATAATCAACGGCCGTAAAAGCATCTACCGCCAGCATCAGAGCCGCAGGATCGGCATTACCGATATCTTCCGATGCAAGGATGATCATCCGCCGTGCGATAAATTTCGGATCCTCGCCCCCTTCCAGCATACGCGCCAGCCAATAGACTGTTGCATCAGGATCGCTTCCGCGCATGCTTTTAATGAAAGCGGAAATTATATCGTAATGCTGCTCCCCTTTTTTATCATACAACGAATACTTCCGCTGAAATGCCTCCTCCAATATTTCTTTTGTTAAACTGTGAACGCCGTCCGGAGCGGCATTCGTAATTTGGATCGCGATCTCCAGTCCGTTCAACAATTTCCGCGCATCGCCACCGGAGAGCAAAAAGAAATATTCTCTATCCTCGATAGCAACATTTTTTTTCGTAATTATTTCATCCTGCTCCAGGGCCTGAGAAAGAATCAATTCCAGTTCGGTTTTTCCCAAAGGTTCCAGGACAAACACCCGCATCCGGGAAAGCAGCGGCGAGATCACTTCGAACGAAGGGTTCTCCGTTGTTGCACCTATGAGCGTGATCGTTCCCGATTCAACACAGTGAAGCAATGCATCCTGCTGCGCCTTGTTGAACCGGTGAATCTCATCGATGAACAGTATCGTTTTCCGGAACGACCTTTGAAATTCTTCTGCCCGGGCTATCACTTCGCGAACATCCTTCACGCCGGATGAAACCGCGTTCAACGCAAAGAATTCCGCTTTAGTCTGGTTCGCGATGATGCGTGCCAGTGTTGTCTTACCGACACCGGGCGGTCCCCATAAAATAAATGAACGAAGTTCGTCCTTCTCCACCATCTGACGCAATGGTTTCCCTGCGCTCAACAAATGCGACTGACCGACAAACTGATCGAGCGTCTGCGGACGGACACGCTCGGCTAACGGTATATTCTTTTCGGTTGAGGTCACAATAATTTATTTTAATGATCCGCTGATCAATGACAACATTGAAATCCTAAAATTCAGTATCTATTTTTTCGGGACTACTTTATAAACTTTCTCGTTCTCGCGCACCATGCCGTATTTTTCGCGCGCAACTTTTTCAACGGCTTTCGGATCACCGTCCAGCGCTTTGGATTGATCCTTTAATTTTTTCTGTTCCTCTTCCGCAACGTGAATTTTCTCCAGTGCTTCAGTCTTTTTCATTTCAAGACGAATACGTGCAACAATGCCGTTGCTATTGAACAATACGTATAAAAACAGCAAAAACGCAGCAACGACAATGGCTGTGGTCCTTTTGTTCTCCTTTATCGTTTCAGCGATGTTTTCCGGATCTACCTGTTTCTTTATTTTTCGATAAAATTTCATATTCTCATTGAAATGTAAGAACAATTGACGTAAGTTAAAAACGGAGATTCACTTATTATAGACTATTTGAAATGAGAAAAATCCTGTGAAAACACTATCAGAAATACTGACAAATGCTGCCTCAAAACATCCCTCCCGAAAGCTCAGCGACGGAGAATGCCAGACAACAAAAGAACAACGGTGCTCTATCTGTTTTGCCTCAAAGATAGATTACACAACGGAATTAAAGGATAAACAAGGCGCAATCAACGAATTTTGGAATGCGCTGGGCACATCCGTTACACCCGAAACGCTCATCTCTTCACCTTTAGGCCGGCATTATCGTATGGTGAGTAAACGGAAAGCGTTCATCGTTGGCAGCAGTTTTTTCCTTGGATTGATCGGCGTGGACGATGATTCGGCGAAAAGTTATCCGATGGATATCGACGAATGCGCCATCGAACCGGAATCGCATGCGCACATCTATTCCATCATTCAGGAATTATTACAGCGGAAAGAACAGTCGAACCTTGTGAAGGAATTCAACTATGTGATTGTGAAGGGAGATGACAGAGAAGCGACGGTCATCTTAAATTTGAATCATTTCTCGTCATCAAACCGCCGAGAGGTGAACGCACTTTCGAAATCGCTGACCTACAAGGCAAAGAATGTGCAGGGAGTTTATGTGTTTGTGGATGAGGAGCGTTCAAAATACTATCTTTCGGGTACGCCAAGAAAAGGTGTACAATCAAATCCTAAACCGCTGACAAAGATCTACGGAAATGAAAAACTCTTCCATAAGGTCGGCGATGTTAAATTTCTCTATTCCCCGCTTTCGTTCACGCAGACAAATCATTCCATTCTCGAGTCGTTCATCCATACCGCCAAAGAATTTCTTTCGCTCTCGAAAAGCGACATTCTTTACGATCTGTATTGCGGTTACGGATTGTTCTCGCTCTCATTCGCCGCACATGTAAAGAATGTTGTCGGCATTGAACTCTCGCGTAGTTCTATTCAGGATGCAATCGAAAATGCTAAACGAAATAAATTGAACAATGTCCGGTTCCATGCTGCTGATATTTCCGCTGACAGCCTTCCTAGATTTTTCAAATTGGAACCGCGCAATCTAAAATTCCTGATCGATCCTCCAAGAAACGGAACTTCTGAAGATGTCATTGAATTTGCCGCAGAACAGCAGCCGCAAAAAGTAGTCCATATTTTCTGTAACTCCGAGATCATCGAAAAAGAACTGCGCAAGTGGAAACAGTGCGGGTATGTACCGACCAAAGCACAGCCGTTCGATATGTTCCCGGGAACCAACGAAATTGAAATGATGGTGCTGCTCGAAAAACACTAGAATTGCTTTCATAATGTCAAAAGTGTGACAATCTTCCATAGAAGAGTTTTTTGACCGCTTCTCTCAGCATGTTGAACGGCAAGGTTGTTTCTGCTATTGGAATCTCCGGCATTTAATCGGTACATTAGTACGGCAGTTTACAGGAGGTCACCATGAAACCTCTCTTGTTGTTCGTTCCGCTCACACTGGCTGTATTGTTCGCCGCATGTTCATCTTCACAACAATCGACCGGTATATCTCTTCCAGCACTGGTGTACCAAGAACCGCTTCCCCCTTTTCCCAGACCGATCACAACACCAACATTGCGCATTGCTCTGCAGATACACGTTTGCAAAGATGGCTCGGTCGACGAAGTCCGGTTCCTGAACAGCAGCGGAAGTACGCTCTGGGATTCCGCCGCGACCTTATCCATTCGTCTTTGGAAATATTCTCCGGCACGATATGAAGGTAAACCGATAAACATCTGGCTTCATCAGACAGCTATCGTGGCATTTTCAGAACCACAGTATCTTTTGCTTGCAGAGATCCTTTGCAGTACCGCTGAACAAGCGGACACCGTGTATTCGCTTCTGGAGCAAGGAATAGAGTTCAGCGAATTGGTATCGAAGTATTCGATCGCATCCTCTCACACAGCACAAGGTTTGTTGGGGTCAGTCAATATTCAGATCTATCCCGCGCATGTTAAAAAAGCACTTACCAAACTTGGCCTTGGGCAGTGGACGAAACCGATCTCATACGGCGACCGGTACATCATCTTCAAACGCTTGAAGGAACTGCGATAAATGTTACCGTAAAGAATGGACATCGCCGGGTGGAATAAAAATAAATACCTGTGAGATATTTTCAGAAGTATTTCCATTTACTCTCAGGAGAGAATGGCAAAATAGCGGCTCGTGAGTTTTTGAGGCCGGAAGAGGATAAAAATAGCAAATTACTATTCGCAAGTTGTAATGTAATAATTTTTTCTCCTTTACTTTTTTGAACTTAATCAACATATTTCTTCCGTTGAAACTCCACTATTTCTTCTGACTTTTTCAGAGGAGGTTACGATGAAATCAATCCGGGTAATCCTGTTCATCTCAGTACCGTTTCTATTCTCCGGCTGTCCCGCACGGTCTATACATCCATTGTTCACAGACAAAGAAGCGGTTTTCAATACTTCCCTTTTAGGAATATGGTCCAATAACGAAGAATCTTATACTTTCGAAAATCTGCACGAAAAGAACTACCGGCTTGTCGTTCGTCCGAAAGAAGAGAATGACTCCGCCGTCTATACCGTGCTGCTGGGAAAGATCGGCGAGGCATGGTTTCTGGATTCATATCCTATCGTTAATTCTAACGAACAACATTATTTATCCGCACATGTCTTTACGAGGATGATCTTGCAGGGCGATTCATTGTACATGGCATCGCTGGAGGCAGATTGGCTGTTAAAGATGATCACTGAGAAAAAGATCAAGGTTGCTCATGTTCGTCGGGAAAACGAGATCATCCTTACCGCATCAACAAAAAATCTTCAGCAATTTATCAATACGATAAGCACCAATAACGAGGCGTTTCCCAATCAAAGCGTATTTGTTCGTATGCGGTGACCGAGCAAAGAAAACCGGAGCATCTGTGATCTGCCGGGAATGAAATGGTATATTGATTTTTATTTTTTGAACGGTTCGAGCATATCCACAGCGATCTTCCACTCTTTTTCTTTTCTCCATACCCGAATGAAACTGCTCGTATCATTCTTTACATCCACTGAAAATCCATACGTGAATCCGAGATCGCCTGATGAAGCACTTTTTGCATTGGTCAGCGAGAAATCTACCTGCTTCGGAGAGACATTAATTAAAGCGATCGCATCTTTTTTTTGTCCGGAGGGGAAACTGCCATTGCGATACATGCGGATATTTGCAGCAGCATATCGGGAATATGCTTTTATTGAACCATTCTTCCTGGCGAAACCTATAAACTCCTGCTCACGTTCCAATATTTCTTTCATCGCAGAATCGCCGGTATGAGCACCTGGTTTTGCGGCGGCAAGATCTTTGAAATACTCGCCTTCTTCCCTCTTTTCTTTTTTCGGATAACTGATCCCGTTATCGAGAGCAACTTTCCACGTTCCGTCTTTTTGTTTAATCCAGACAGAAAAATAGTGACCATAAGCAGCCGAAGTATCGTTCTTTGTTTTTCGGTATTCCCAAGGTCCTGAAGCAATACCAAAATCTCCGGAAGCGGATACTTCCACGAACGATGGAAGCCATGTAAGATATGCAGCGCTTGCAGGACGCTGCCTATATAGTTCCTTACCGTTGACCGGATACGGATTGAACATCAAGCAGTCATCGGAGAGGAATTGCAGGAACGATTCTTTAATACCAATCTTTTCAGATGCAGCGGAAAAGGAACGCTCCGCCCGCGCCAATTGATGTGCCATCGGATGATGCTGGGAAAAACAAATAACTACAAAAGCCGATAATAGAAAGATAATTTTCATTCCCGCTCCTGTCCATAATTTCTATTCTTGGCCGCGGAAATCATGAGACGTTAATCAGTTATTTCTACCGGTAGTTTCTTATCTATTAAAGGTCGTTTCGGAAGATTTGCCAATTTCCATCCCAACGAATAAACTGTTTTGGTCACTTTCATTAGTTTCTCAAAATCAATCTTGTTCACTTCGTCCGAAACGCGGTGATAATCCTCATGGATACCATCGAAGAAGAAAACGATCGGTATGCCGGACTTTGCGTAATTGTAATGATCGCTCCTGTAGAACAAACGGTTCGGATCGGTAGGATTGTCAAATTTGTAATTAAGTTTCATGTTAAACAGCGATGCGTTATTGCTTTCGTTCATTTTGCCGAGTTCAGAGCTCATCATATTCGAACCGATGGAAAATACCTCGTTCGATGTCGAGTAATCATCATTCTTCGATACTTCTCCGGTGTCCGGCTTGCTTCTGCCGATCATGTCCATATTCAATTGGGTTACGATATTTGAAAGAGGTACGGTCGGATTCTCCACAAAATACCGGGATCCCCACAATCCTTTTTCTTCCCCCATGTGCCAGACAAAAAGGAGCGACCGTTTCGGTCTCGGACCGTGAGAAAATGCTTCCGCCATGGAAAGAAGTCCGACGGTTCCGCTGCCGTCGTCGTCGGCTCCATTATTGATGGAATCACCTTTGATAGGCTCATTGCGTATTCCGAGATGATCATAGTGTGCACCAAACGCAACATATTCGTCCATTAGTTTTTTATCGGAACCCTGCCACACTGCTACAACATTTTGCGTGAACAGCGTATCGAAAGTGACCGCGATATTCAACGTGATCTTTTTCCCGGTAGAAAAAACAAATGATGGGACAGAATCAGCCGAAGTACGTACATTCATCGATTGTACGCCGGTGTTCTCTCCGGCGAAGATCACATCGATCAGTTTGGCAGAGGCTGTCACTGACAGAGCTGACGGTTTTCCATCCAATTTAATTATTGTTGGAAGAGTAACGGCTCCCTTATCCATACCGATGACCGCATCGTTCATTTTGATCGAGACTGTCTTCGGCGGAGCCGATGGATTCTCATTAGATTTTTTAAATGAAGGAACTGAGATGGTTCCTTTCTCCGAAACATTGAACATGTCGCGTTCCCACTGATTTAACGCTCTGGTTGATGGAATGGTTATGATGCCGAGCGCGCCTTTTGTTTTTGCATAGTTTGACGGTGTATCAAAATCAATCCCGATCTTCCCGCTGAAATCGACAGGTGAAATACCTTTTGGAAATCTTCCCAATACAACCATAATCTTGCCGTTGACATCAATTCCTTCGTACGGATCGACGTTCTTTGATTTCACGATGTATCCGTTTTTCACATAGACCATAGGTGCTGTTACGATTCCGGCTGTGGTTGCCGAAATAAAGTCCTTACCAAAAGTAAATTTCTGTCCCTCAATTTCTACAAATGTCATCGCGGGCACGACCTTCGATTTATTCAGAAGGATCCTTTGAAAAAACGATCCGCTGTCTCCGGCCGGTTTGTATCCCCAGCGCGACAGATGCGTTGCAATGAACTTTGCGGCAATGTTCAATCCGCGTGACGGCGTGTCGCGGCCTTCAAGTTCGTCGGACGCAATAAAAGAGAGATAGTCATGCAGTTGATCCTGCGTGATATATTCTATGTTCTCATTGTCAACCGGTTTTTTTCCGGACTTTTGTGCGGCAGCGATCGTTACAGAAAATAATACCGCCACCATGAATATTTTACGGATCATTACAACTCCTTCATCAGAAATGTTTTTTGAATGTAGAGGAAAAAATAGAGTAATCCTAACGTGTTGATCGGCTATACAAATTATCTTAACATCTGTAAACGTTCCATTACGGCATCGCTTCGCCATTTGGTGAATAAAAAAAAAGAGGACCGATCCATGCAGATCGATCCTCTTACAATTTATTACCGAACGATAATGGTCCTAATTCTTCGTCCTATTTTTTTCTCTTCTTCCTGGTCTTCACCGGTGTTCTCATGGAATCGAACTCTCTGCGGATATGTTCCATTTCTTCGTCGAGTAACCGGTCCATTTTTTGGTGCATCTGCTGCAGCATAATCTCCGATTTCACATTCACCTGATAATCAAGATCGGCTTTCAATCGATCCTTTTTCTGCGCACGGTTCTGACTCATCATAATCACCGGTGCCTGCAATGCTGCCACGGTGGAGAGCATCAAATTCAGGAACGTAAATGGATACTCATCAAACGGTCTCACAAGAACCTGCACAACATTGATTCCGATCCAGACAGCCATAAATGCACCGAAAGAGAGAATAAACCTCCAACTCCCGCCGAATTCGGCGATCTTATCGGCAATGCGATCGCCGACACTGAGTTTTTCTTCGATCTCTTCGTTCGGATTCTTTGAAGCAAGCGATGTGATCAATTCATTTGTCAATTGCAGGCGTTTGGCCATTTCGCTGAGCATCGAAATTCCGATGGAGGGACGCTCCATGACAAACGTAATGAAATCGCCCCTCTGCATCTCCACAAGGCGGGTTTCAACAAGAGCGCGTGCGGTTGCCGTGCGCGGAGTATCGGCAAAAAGGGAAAGCTCGCCGAAGAACTCACCTTCTTTCAGGACCGAAAGCTGAACCTCGTTCACCGGCGGATCGACGGGAAGAAGGATCTCGATCTCTCCTTCCTCTATCACATACATCGATGAGCCCGGCTCCCCTTTGCGGAACAACACTTCACCGGCCGTTAATGTCTTTACCTTCCACAAACTGACAAGAGAGAGGTGATCCTCTTCGGGAAGGAACTTGAAAATGGGGATCATCGAAAGAAAATTTTTGGCGATCATTATTCTTTATACCAATCTGATTTTGGTGTATAAACCGTTTTCAATTTTTTCTTTGCTGCATACCGTTCGACGGCAAATCCGATCAGCCGATCAAGCAGCTCGGAATACGATATCCCGGATGCCTCCCACAATTTTGGATACATGCTAATCGATGTGAATCCGGGAATAGTATTGATCTCATTCAAAACAATCTTCCCGTTACGCTGCACGAGAAAATCGACGCGTGCCATACCGGAACAATCCAATATGGAATATGCTTTCAACGCACACTCCTGCAGTTTTTTAATGACCGGTTTCGGGAGTTTTGCGGGAATGTGGGCAGAAGATTTTCCATCAACATATTTTGCGTCGTAATCGTAGAACTCATTTGACGGAACAATTTCTCCGGGGAGGGAAACAATAGGCTCATCATTTCCCATAACGCTTATTTCGATCTCTCTCGGTTTATTCACGGCCTTCTCAACGAGGATCTTCCGGTCATATTCTCCGGCCAAATGGATGGCGGCGATCAGTTCTTTTTTGTTGTGAGCTTTGCTTATCCCCACGCTTGAACCCTGATTCGGAGGTTTCACAAAACAGGGATATTTCAATTTCCGTTCAATCCGCGCAACATATTCTTTTTCATGACCGGGGAACTGTGAATACAGGAACGATATTCCGGGAGCAACCGGAATACCTGCATTCTCCAGCAATTGTTTTGCAATTATTTTATCCATCCCTACCGCAGATCCCAAAACACCGGCGCCAACGTACGGAATGTCGGCCAGCTCGAACAATCCCTGGATTGTACCATCCTCGCCGAATGTTCCGTGGATCACCGGAAAGATGACATCGATCTTTTGTGCGTTCTGCGGAAATGCTCCGCTGATGTTCACAAGCGATTGTTTCCTCGGATCGGGCAAAAGCACGTGCTCCGGCAGTTGTTCGATGGGAGCATGTTCTTTCAGCAGCTGAATTGCATTCACAACACTCAGCCATCGTCCGTCTTTGGTAATACCGATCGGAACAATATCGTATTTCGATTTGTCCAACGCATTGATCACCGAAGCAGCAGAGACGAGCGAAACTTCATGTTCAGCCGAACGGCCTCCGAATAAAACGCCTATTTTTAATTTAGTATTCATAGAGTATCGTATTCAATTTAATAATATATCTGTTGGACGATTAGCAGGAGACGTAATGTCAATGGTATTTCATGCTTTCGGGCATTGGTTTCCATTTGCTTTTTGGTTCAAAATATTGCCACAATGTTCGCGAAACATTTCTCAGAAGTACATATCCTTCGTTTTCATTTACCCAGCTTGTATCCTGCTGATTTTTTGTGATCACGCAGAAGACATAATCTCCGCCCGGTGCGTTCACAAGAACGACTTCGGACTTGGACTGATCAACCGCACCCTGTTTGGAAGCCGCATGCACATACGGCGGAATTTCGGAGAGTGCTTCACCATCCCAATATATTCTGGCAAGATTGCGGTACATCCGTTCGCTTGCCCACGGTGAGATCATTTTCCCCTCGCGGATCCGAACGACCAGTTCCGCCATTTCGCGCGGAGAGGTTACACCCCATCCGTAAAGTGACCGCATCGTTTCCCTGCCGGGCGTTCTGGAATTCACTCTGGTAACTTTGAATCCGTTCTCCTCCATGATCTGATTGATATGCAATCCTGTTCCGGCCATCAGTTGACACCATAAACTTGCCGTATTGTCACTGGTGGTGATCATCAGTAACACAACTTTGCTCAATGATATTCTTCCGGAATCCTTCAGCGTTCCGACAACATCGTCGCCGGGATAGATGAGCGAATCCCGGAACACCAATGCAGAGTCGTATTTCAGCTCTCCTTTTTCCACTTTGTCAAAAATTCCAGTCATGATGGGCACTTTCACCATACTTGCTGTCGGAAAGAGCGAGTCGGCATTGATCTCGACGGTCTTGCCTGTTCTAAGGTGACGGACATAAATTCCGTAGTCTCCCTTAAAATCTTTCACTAATTCGCGTAACTTTTTCTCGAGAATCCTGTCCGGTTTTGATGACGGGAATGTGCTGTTTGTTTGGCCAGCAGCCAATGAAATAACGATTATGAGAAGGAATAATTTTTTCATGCACGCTCTATTTAGAGTAAACTGTTTTTGCCAATTCTTTCAATCGCAAAATCTGTTCATTGCTGAGATGTTTTGCTCCTCCGAGCGCTTCGGCAACAAACAGCATTTGTGCGGTTTGTTCAACTTTTTCCATCTTGAAATACGCATCCCAGAGACCGCTTCCGTATGTCACGACACCGTGATTGGCGAGCAATACGGCATCATATTTTCCGACAAATGGAAGCAGCGAATCACCAACCTCTTCTGTAGAGGGAGTTGCATATTGCGCAAGCGGAACCGTACCAAATCCAACAACCATTTCGGGAAAGATATTCTCCGGCAATGGAACTCTAGCTGCCGCAAATCCCGTTGCATAGACCGGATGGCAATGCACCACCGCATTCACATCAGAACGATGGTGATAAATGAACAAATGCATTTTCATCTCGGTGGACGGTTTTCTTTTCCCGTTGACCTGTTTTCCATCAATCGTCACTTCCACAAGATCGCCGGCTGAAATGAACCCTTTGTTCATTGATGTTGGTGTTGCCAGAATATTTCCGTTCGGTAATCGTACGCTGATATTCCCATCCGTTGCAGCAACAAATCCTTTAGCCTCAACGCGATGAGAAACTTTTACCAATACTTCAGTAATTTCTGATACGGACATCATGATCGGCCTATCATTAAGACAAAGGAACAGGAGCTCTACGTAAGCTATCCGAAGATTTTATTCCGAGTGAATCGTAGATCTTCAACGTCGG
>CAJBTU010000118.1 GCA_903958625.1 uncultured Ignavibacteriota bacterium
ACTGCGATCGTTCATTATCATCGCCCTCATAATCACAGTTTTCAGTTGTGCTACGATAAATAAATCAACGAATTTCGTTAATCCTAACCATATTACCAGCGCTTTCTACTCCGCTCAATGGAATGCCCGTTCGATGTCGAGCGGCGTTTATATCTATCGGTTGTCCACAAAAGAATTTTTACAGACGAAAAAAATGATATTGATGAAGTGAGGATCCTTATGAGACTCTTGATTTTTTCTGTAATGGTTCTCTTCGCAAATGTAACCGCTCAAACTCCCGACTGGGTCACAAACCAAGGCAAGAGCGCAAAATATCCCGCGGCATTTTATTTGACGGGATACGGAATCTCTGCCGTGAAGAATGATGCCCAAAAAGAGGAGGCGAAAGATATTGCCGTAGGGAATGCCCGAAAAAATATCGTCGAAAAGATCAGGGTAAATATCCAGTCGACCGTGCAGTCAAAATCCGAGGAGACAGGGGATAAGTATTCCTCGTTCTTTTCCAGCGCCACTCAGTCAACATCGAATCTGGAGATCCAGGGACTGGAGTCGGAAACATTTTACGACGACAATAATGAAGTGATGCAGGCATTTGTCTTTGTTCGAAGAGATAACCTTGTTTCTTCCTATGAGGCGAAGGTCAATGCATTAAGGAAGGAAGCCGAAGAAAAAATTGGCGTTGCGAAGATGATGGAGCAACAGAACAAAACCACTCAGGCGCTGAATGAATATCTCTCCTGTTATCCGGTGATGAGAAAGCTGGAAGAGGCGCAGTCCGTATTGTCGTGCGTGAAGATCTCCAATTCGTTGAACGAACTGGAACAGAGTGCGGCAAAGAATGAGATCACCGTCGGACAGATACGGGAAGCGGTAACAAAACTTGTGCAGCGTCCGCTGAAGAGTGTGGACGATCTTGCGTGGTTTCTTGTCTATCAGTTGAATGAGCAGGCGGATAAAAAGGTATCGGGGAAACAGCCGGTGGTGGTTTCTCCTTTATTGTATCAGGATACAAAAATGGGAAGTTCGTTCTCCCGCTATTTCAATCAGGTGATCGAGCAAAAACTGACGGAAATAAGCGATTGGAATCCCGTCCGGCAGGGGGGTTCTTCGTTAATCTTTTCCGGTTCGTACTGGGAACAAAAAAATAATGTGAAATTTATCGTCAATGTCCGCAACGTGGACGATGGCAGAATAATCGCCAGCGCTGAAGCAACCGTTTCAGCCGAAATGCTTGCTGCATCGGACAGGGATCTCACACCGGAAAACTATAAGAGCGCATTGATGGATCAGAAAATATTCGCTGCAGGAGAGTCGGCCGGCGGCGGTTTGACCGTGGAAGCATGGACCAACAAAGAGACTCAGGGGAATTTATTCACCGAAGGTGAAAAGATGAAAGTGACTGTGCGTGTGAACATGCCTTGTTTTATCCGGTTTGTGTACCATATGGCTGATGGTAAACGCGTACTGCTCTATAATGAATATTTTATGGATGCCTCCAAAGTGAATGTTGCGTATGAAATTCCGCAGGAATACGAATGTTCGGCACCGTTTGGAAGCGAGGTGCTGCAGATCTTCGCCAGAACAGATACTTTCGAGCAAATTCAGACTGAAAAAATTGACGGATATGATTATCTGAAGGAAGATCTGAAAGTATTCGTGGCGAAAACGCGAGGAATGAAGGCGGCAAAACGGAACACGCTTCAAACGGAGGAGCGCATCAACATTACAACGATGAAAAATTAAAAATGATGTTTTTTGATTTTATTATTGAACAATATCTGCAGATTGTCTATCTTTTCGAAATCGTAAGACTAGGGTAAAGGATAAACAGAGTAAATGTGTTGCGGAATTATTCCTTAAATAACTCATGTCACGCTCTACGAGCAGTAGGCAAATCAAAAAGAACTTGTCATGGTGAGCAAGTCCCGATTCTTTTTACCGGGACGCCCGCCTAACTGCCGTTAGGCGGGCAGGCGCCTCACGAAGTGATGCCTTTGGCAGAACCATTTGAAATTAATAATCCATTTATGCGTAACATCTGTTAAATATGTCGTAAATCCATTAATCGCAAACAACATCACAACACTCACAAATAGATGTATCAAACATTTAATTCACATTTATTTTTTCACTAATCAGGGGTTACTATGATCTTTAAACACACTCTTTCGAAGGCATTCACCTTCATTACTGCTATTGCAATGGTGTTCATTGCCGGATGCGATAAGACGGAAAGTCCGACAAGCCCGTCCACAACAGCTGAAGCATTGGTCGCTTCACCGGCATCCATTTCCGTGCTGGTTGGTTCAACCGGATTTATTACCATCTCAAGCGGTAAAACTCCTTATTCAGTAAAATCAAATTCAGATACAACGAAGGTCAGAACCGCAATTACCGGCACGAGACTTTCTGTTACCGGTCTTGCCGTAGGAACGGCAACCATTGTTGTAAAAGACAGTGCCGGTACGTCAACGGTTAGTGTGCCAGTCACCGTTGCCACGATGATTGCAACGCCGAACACAATCTCCGTTGTCAGTGGTTCAAATACATCGGTGGTGCTCAGCGGCGGCACATTGCCGTATTCGACAATGACTCCTCCGAACACATCGGTTGCCACAGTTTCCATCAGCGGATCAACAGTGACCGTTACCGGTGTAGCTGCAGGTGCTACAAGCGTTACGATAAAGGATAACTCAGCGACACCCAAAACCGTGACCATTCCGATCACTGTTACGGCTTCCGGCGGCGGTGGCGGCGGAACGTTCACAACAGCAGGAACACTTGCCTTCTCTTCCAATGTTGCCAATTTTTCGGCCAATGGAATTTTTGATGAAGCAAGTATGACCGGAAGCGGTGCCGGCGGTTTTAGATCGGATACGACCGGTCAATACCAATTGGTGATCTTCGGTTATAAATTTAATTCGGCGACAAGCGTTGACCTTACGGTACTTGTTTTCTTCGATGTTACACCGATCAGCGCGGCAACGTACGGCTATCCGCCGACAACGTCTAAATTTGTCATGGTTTCGTATGCGCCAGCAATGAATCCGAATTCAACCACATCGGACATGTATATTCTTTCAACATCGGCAACGGCATCCATTTCTACACTTACCACGAGCAGTGCAGTCGGGTCGTTCAGCGGAAGCGGTATGCTTTCATCGAACGGCACTCCGAATCCTGCAAAGACAATAACGGTCACCAACGGAACATTTAATGTCCCCGTTATTGCCGGATCCGGACCAGCTCAAGCCGACAGCAGAATTGAAGCCATCGTGAAGAGAATGGTGAAAGCGAAGTATCACTAACGGAAATTCCCTGAAGAGGGAAATGTCCAGTTACGAGATCTGCAATAATCCCGTTAATAAAAAATTAACGGGATTATTATTTTATAACATCTGAAAAACTATTTCCGCCTATATGAACTTCCTTGCCATCGACTTTGAAACTGCCAACCGTCAGCCGAACAGCGCTTGTTCGGTAGGATTGGTGAAAGTCAGCGACGGCAAGATCCTCGCAAAAAAAACGTTCCTTATTAAACCGCCGTATGAATATTTTGAATTCTCGTACATTCACGGAATATCCTGGAACGACGTAAAGAAGAAACCGACATTCAAAGAATTATGGCACAAAATAGAAGGGTATTTCGACGGTATTGATTTTGCCGTTGCACATAATGCAGCGTTCGATAAACGTGTGCTAGAATCGTGTTGTTCCACATACGCATTGACTATACCCGATGTTGAATTCCGCTGCACTGTCCGCCTTGCCCGGTCGGTATTGAAGATCCGTCCCGCCAATCTTGCCAACGTGTGCAGAGAATTGTTCATTCCACTCGATCATCACGAAGCCGGTTCCGATGCCGAAGCATGCGCTAACATTATGCTGGAAGTGCTGCGGCGCACGGAGAACTGACGCTTGCGCCGTACAATGCACCGTACAATCTTCACATTCAACGACCATTCATCAAAAGTCGGGATGCAGGGATTGAGCAATTCTTTCGTATATTAAAGAAAAAACAGAGACCAAGAATTGAATTATGAATCAGCGCTCCCTTTATAAAACCATTGAAAGTTTTGACAGCAAAAAGTTCTCTACGACGGAAGAGATGCTGGCACACATCATTCATCAGATCGTCTCCAACGACCGTATCGAGATCAGGGGAGGACGCGTGTGGAAACTGGATGCGGCGAAATTCTCATACGAGGTGATCGCACAGCACGGCGTTGTTGAAAAAGTGAAGCCGCATTTTTCCATTAAAGTGGATGAATACAAGATGTTCAAGCAGATCGCACTGCATAGGACGATTGTTGCCAAAGAGACCAATGAATATCTCCGGAGCAAGGGGATCCTGAAATACTCGGCGACCGGTGTCGGTGAAGTGGTGAGCGTAAAGGGAATGGATCTCTATCAATATATCCTCTCCTTTAATACGGACGTACAGCACGAAAACGTCGCGCCGACGCTGAATATCATCAGCCTTGCCGTAACATCGATGATGAAGAACAGAAAGATCGAACGAAGTACGTCGCAGCTTCAGAAAGATCTGGACAAGGCACGTGAGATCCAGAAAAGCATCCTTCCGGCACACGAACTGCAGTTCCATAATTACGAAATGTTCGGCATCTCGATCGCTGACAGGATCGTTGGCGGTGATTTTTTTGACTATATCATGAGCGAAGAGAAGGACCGTGTAGGCATCGTCATCGGTGATGCGGCGAGCAAAGGGATTTCGGCTGCCGTTCAGGCATTATACGTCTCCGGTGCGCTAAGAATGGGTGCAAGTTATCAGACGAAGATCAGCAATCTGATCCACAATATTAACGAACTTGTTCATCACACATTTTCGGATGACCGGTTTTTGACCCTTTTCTATGCGGAGTTGACGAACGATCAGAAGGGATTGTGCGTATACGTCAATGCGGGCCACAGCAGTCCGATTGTTTACCGGGCGGCAACGCGATCGACCGAATTTCTGGAAGCAACAGGGAACATTGTCGGTCCGTTCCCGAAACAGTTGTACCGCAGCGAAGGGATCATGCTGGCAAAAGGGGATATCATGCTGTTATATACGGATGGTGTTTCGGAAGCGATGGATACGCTCGGCATACAATATTCGGAGAATCGATTGGCGGCAAAGCTGATTGAATACCGGAATGAAAAAGCGCAGAACATTGCCCGCCTGCTTATCGAAGATGTTCAAGTCCACAATGCCAAGAGCAAATATTCGGATGATAAAACAATTGTAGTGGTAAAACGGATAAAATAATTGTTCTTTTTTTCGGCAGCCTTGTTAAGGTTAAGGAAATATCTAACGTAACCTTGGCAAGGTTTGCAGTATCAACCGTTCTTTAGCTTTTCCAGTTCAGTCCACCGCGCATACAATCGCTCGACTTTTACTTTTCCGGCATCCAGTTCTTTCGTCAGCGATTCAACCTTGTCTCCATGCTTCTGATAGAAGTCATCGGCTGCAAAAAGTGCTTCAATGCGATGAACCTCTTCTTCCGCCTTCAAAATGTCCTGCTCAATGGTTTCAAGTTCTTTTGCTTCTTTCCATTTCAACTTTTTCGGTTCCGGTTTCGATGTGGTTTCCAGTTTCTTTTGTTTTTCAATCTCTATCTCAGCGGCAAACCGCGCGTCACGCTTTTCAATATAGTAATCGTAATTACCTTCGCTGAAATGAACTTTTCCGTCCCCTTCGAAGGCAAGAATGCCGTTGCAGACGCGGTTCAGAAAATAACGGTCATGGCTGACGGCGATGACGCAGCCATTAAAATCAACAAGAGCTTCTTCCAGAACCCGAAGCGTTGGCAGGTCCAGATCGTTCGTCGGTTCGTCCAGTATCAGGAAATTTCCGCCGTTCTTCAGTATCTTCGCCAGCAGCAGTCTGCTCCGCTCGCCGCCGGATAGTTTCCCCACTTTGGTATTGATACGGTCATCGGCGAAGAGGAAACGTCGGAGATAGTTCCAGACCGTCGTTTTATTTTCGCCGAACATGATCCAGTCATTCCCTTCGCCGATCTCCTTTAACACCGTATTCTCGTCATTCAATGCAATGCGCGACTGGTCTATGTAATTGATCTCCGTACGTTCGCCAAGTTCAACGGAACCTTCCGTCGGCTGAAGTTCGTTCAGGATCAGTTTAAGAAGTGTTGTTTTTCCGAGTCCGTTCCGTCCGATGATCCCCAATTTTCTTTTTTTGTCGAACAGGAGATCGACCTTTGTAAATAATTTTCTTCCGCCAAGTTCCATCCCGACATGTTTCAGGTTCAGAATTGTTGAGCCGAGTCCGGCCGGCGGGGGAATAAGAAGATCGACCTCTTTCTCAACGTGAAATCCTTCCTTGTCCGCGATCTCAAAATAATTCTTCAGTCTGCTTTTAGATTTTGTCGTCCTCGCTTTTGGACCGCGGCGAACCCATTCCAGTTCACGGCGCAGAAAATTGTTCCGCTTTTTTTCTTCAGTGGCCAGTTGTGCCTGACGTTCCGCTTTATCAATAAGGTAATCGGTATAATTTCCGGTGTGCGGATAACATAACCCGCCGGATAGTTCTACGATCCTGTTTGCAATGGAATCGAGGAAATACCGGTCATGCGTTACGAACAGACACGCACCGGAGTAATCTTCCAGAAAATCCTCCATCCATTCGATAGATTCCGTATCAAGATGGTTGGTCGGTTCGTCAAGTATCAGCAGGTCCGGACGGGCAATGATCGCACGGCACAGCGCCACACGCCGTTTTTCGCCGCCGGAAAGTGTAGTAATATCACGGTTCTTGTCCGGAACATTCAGCGAATGCATGGCCGCTTCAACTCTGTTTTCAAGATTCCAGCCGTCCAATAAATGGATATGTTCTTCCAATACGTGCCGCCGTTCCGAATCATACGGCAGTGTTTCATATTCGCGAAGGATGTCAATAACATCGTGCGCGCCGTCCATGATATTCTCAAACACCGATTTTGTTTCATCCAGCGTGAAATCCTGAGAAAGGTAGCCGGTAATAAGCTCCCGTTTGCGCGAGATCGTTCCCGAATCGGGCGGAATGAGGCCCGCAATGATTTTGATCAGCGTCGATTTTCCCGACCCGTTCGTTCCGATAAGTCCAATCCGGTCTGTTTGGTGGATATTGAGCGATGCTTCCTGCAGAACCACCTGTTCGCCAAAGCGAATTGAAATGTCTTTTGCTGCAATTAGAACAGGACTGATCTGTTTGGCCATAATTGAATTTCACAGAGAACAAACATTCCTGTTTGTCCTCAATATATAATAACTCGAAACTTCTGAAAACCCTCGCTTCAATGTCATTCCGAGAAGTCCCGATGAACTTGCGATTTCTTTCAGAATAGCATCGGGACGACGAGGAATCTCGTTTTTTTCTGAATCTGAGGTATGTTATTTCTTGTCCTGACGTATCAGAACTCAAAATAGCGAAGGATACTAATTTTTCAGAAGTCTCAACTAAATGGTCAAACGGGTATGTTTGACCGACAATAATATCATAAAATACAAAAAAATAATGCGCTATCAGAGTAATATTTACACCGCAGGAAATTGCAGTCGGTATGAAAAACGGTTACATTTATCAATACTAACGATTGAAATGAATTATGGCCAAATCCCGCGAAGAAAAACCTCTTGAAATAAAATGCCCCAACTGTAAGCAGACACGTGAACCGGATTTAAACGAGACCACCCGGCGGTATGTCTGCTCTGTTTGCAATGAACCGGTGGATGTTCAGGTAATCGTTGAAAAGAAAAAGAGGGGAATGAAATAAGAGAGGATTAATTTCTATGAGATATAGAATAATTTTCACACAAATATTACTTCTGTCATTCTTCCTGTTTTCGCAGCAACGGTCAGTACCGGCAATTGATGGAACGATACCAATCCTTATTCGCTGCGACGATGTTGGAATGTGCCATTCCGTCAATCTTGCGGCAAAAAAAGTTCTTGAAAGCAGCTTTCCGGTTTCCGTGTCGGTGATGTTCACCTGTCCCTGGTATCAGGAAGCGGTGGATATCCTGAAACAATATCCGCAGGTATCTGTCGGAATACATTTAACGCTGAACGCAGAATGGAAGAACTATCGATGGGGTCCGGTCGCAGGATCACGTTCGGTGCCGACACTGGTCGATAGTAACGGATATTTTTTCCCTTCCCGTGCATTGTTATTTGGGAATAATCCGAAGCTGAAGGAAATTGAAACGGAACTGCGTGCACAGATTGAACGCGCAGTGCATTCCGGCATACGAATAGACTATATGGACTATCATATGGGTGCCGCTGTGCAAACATTGGAAACACGGGCCATCGTTGAAAAACTTGCAGAAGAATATCATCTTGCCATCTCGAGTTATTTTAATGAGGTTGACATCGAGACCGGTTATGATGCTCTCCCTGAGCATAAGCTCGACACGTTATTATTGAAAATAAAAACATTGGAAGCCGGAGGGACAAAGCTGTTCGTATTCCATATCGGCGTAGATGATGCAGAATTGAGTGCGATGGAAGATCTGAATGCGTTTGGTCCAAAGAATATGAGTGGGAACCGTCAGTCGGAGTTGAACTCATTATTATCTCCGCAAATCCAAACTCTTCTTCATGGACCTGCAATCCGTCTGGTGAATTACCATACATTGATCGTGGAAAAAGGATTGCGTTCCATGAAAAGGCCGACCGGTTTGTAGCGGACAGATTCAAATTAAATAGGGATCAATGAAAAGTAATTCCATTGAAAGGATGTAGCAATGAGAGCAATAACTGTCATAATGATTTTAATGATCTGTTCTGTCGCGACCGCACAACCTGTCCCCAAAGATTTCGACGCATACGTCGAAAAGGTTTTAAAAACATTCAATGTTCCCGGCGCAGCCGTTGCCATAGTTAAGGATGGGAAAGTGGTGCTCGTAAAAGGATACGGTGTAAAGACCATCGGAACGAACGATAGGGTGGACAGCAAAACAAATTTCAGCATCGCATCGAATACTAAAGCATTTGTCGGCACGTCGCTCGGCATTCTGGTGGAAGAAGGAAAGATAAAATGGAATGACCGCGTTGTCGATCATCTTCCGTGGTTCCAGCTTTCCGATCCGTATGTGACGAAGGAAATGCGCGTTATCGATCTTCTTGTCCATCGCAGCG
>CAJBTU010000119.1 GCA_903958625.1 uncultured Ignavibacteriota bacterium
CGGACGGGTGTCCGGTATAAATGTTCTGGAGATGCCGCCGAAGTGTTCACCCCCGTAATCATTTGAATAATGAAAGCTCCGTAGTCCCGTGGCAGAGGTCGCGGTAGTGATCTCACGGGTTGCAGCACTATATCCGGTGTCCCAGTTCATCAGTGTGCCGGATTCAAATCCTTCATAGAACAGACCGACAGGGTTTGATTGTATTTTCGTGTTTGGGAAATTACCGGCAATATCATGTGAAATACCGAACGCTTGATCTGTCCGAACAGCATCCAGCAATTGTCCGTCAGCAGGCTGTGGCCGAGGTGCTGCGGTTCCTCGTGTCTCATACGGATTGATGATTTTGCGTTCACTCCTGCCTGGCTGTTTGAGTGGTGTTATCGTTGGCTTTCCATCAGGCTCAGACAACATTGCAGATACAGCAGGTCTTTCTGAATACGGATCGTCTGTAGCGATAGAAATGTTAAACGTAAGGTCACTGCCGCCGGTGTTTGCGATGGTCATGGTTTGAGAAAGGGAATGACCGGAATAGAGTGAAACGGCGATCGATTCCGGTGCGAGTGAGATCATGGAACCGATCTGCGACCTTGCTGTAAGAACGATAGTTCTTTGGGGAGTGAGGATGTCGTTGCTCGAAATATGTAACTCGGCAGAAATATTTCCGGCCGATACGGGATTACAGATAAGCCGGAAACTTGTCAGTGCATCCTTCGCAACGGAGAAACTGGACGGCACGACACTGATGGCAGAATGATTCACCGTCATTGATGACGCGGTTAAAGGATCTGCTCCACCGACATTCTTGATCTGAACGAAGAGTGTCTCGGGATATCCAATGTTCACTGTGCCAAATTGCAGAGTATCCGGAATACCGCTGATATTTTTGAATGCAATCAGTTGTCTGTCATCGACCGTCATTAATAAAGCCACTCCTGATCGGATAATATCCGCGGCATACGGGAAGTCGAGTTTTGATGAAAGATCGTTTGCGGAATGATAGAACGGGCTGAGATCGTTCTCCATAGTAAAAACAGATTTGTAGCCGCGCATGGAGAATGACCATGAGTCCGACTGGCTGCGATAATTTGTGCTCATCACCGGCGTCAAAGTGGTGTACCGGCGCATCATCAGAGAATCAAGGCTTGCTTCAAGCGCGGCTCCTGGGTACCATATAACGGCCACGTCACGATCCGTCTGGCTGGAGAGCCGATAACCGATCATGTCATAGTTCTGCATCAGTGCCACGTTTCGCTGTGCGGCGGCAACTTCAGCGGCATAATGATCGCTCCCAATAAGCCCTGCTTCTTCGGCGGCAAAGGCAATAAACCGTATCGTTACGTTCGGCCGATATCCCGCCTTCACCAACACACGGGCCATTTCAATAGTCGCAGCAGTTCCGGAGGCATTATCATCGGCACCCGGTGCTATCGTCACGGTGCTGTTCTGGGAATCGTAGTGGGCGCCGATAATGATCTCGATCTCAGGATTTGTCGTTCCCGGAATGGTGGCAACGACATTTACCTGCCAGGAATTGCCCAACTGAAAACTATCGAGTTTTACGTCACTTATTCCGGCGGTGCGGTACTGGTTTAAAATCCAGTTTGCCACAGTGAATCTGTTCGATTGTGCCGAATGACGGGTGCCGAATTCTTCAAGCCCACGAACAATCCCTGCGATGGATGTTTCCGATACAAGTGCGATGACTGGCGGAATCGGATCGGATGTGTTTGTCCTTTCCAATTTTCCCGGGATATTTTGTCCGGCTGAATTTGTCCACTTGAATTGACCATTTGCCTGACTGGCGCCGAATATGAGTATCGTAAGGCTCAATTTGCAGACCGTAATTAGATTCTTCATGACTGAACCCTTTCTGTCTTTTCTTACCGACGATTTGTTAGGATCGAGATGCGCATTGTATTCGTACGATCATCAACAGCTGTACATCCCCGTAATCTTTCAGATTACGAGGATGAGGCCTTCTTCCATCCGGCCCTATATATTCTATTTCAACAGCATTAATTTCTTTACCTCTGTAAAACCTCCCGCTTCGAGTTTGTAAAAATATATTCCCGAACTAAACAACGATGCATTCCACACCACTTCCTTCCATCCCGCGGATTGTTCTTCGTTCACTAATGTTGCTATCTCTCTTCCGAGAATGTCGTGAATGGTCAGTTTCACGTTGGCGGAAGAGGGGAGAGCATACCGAATTGATGTTGACGGATTGAAGGGGTTGGGATAGTTCTGTTTAAGTGTCCAGGATACCGGCGCAAGCGTACTTCCCACATCGGTAGGAATTGATGCATCCATTGTTAATAGTAATGCGAGTCCGGACCTGACGATTTCGGCCGCGTATGAAAAATCCAGCAGGTGCGATAAATCTTTAGTCGTGTGATAATATGGGGAGGAAGTCCACTCCTTATTGAACACGGTTTTATAACCGGCGTTGTAAAAAACCCACCCGTCATTCTCAATACGATCATCATAAGTGGACGACTTTATGGGGATGATTGTTGTGTAGCAACATTTCATCAATGAATCGAGACTAGCCTCCTTTTCGCTGCCATAATACCAAATGAGCTTCACCGTTCTTTCCGGTTGCGATTTGATGTGGTATCCTATCATATCATAGTTTTGCATCAGCATAATTTGCCGTCCTGCAGCTTTCGCTTTTGCTACATAATCCTTGCTTCCAAAACGGCCCAACTCTTCCGCGGCAAATGTGACAAACTTCATTGTTGTTTTTGGCCTGTAGCCGGACTGTTTTACGGCGCTTGCCATCTCAATGACGGCAGCCGTTCCCGAAGCATTATCGTCGGCGCCCGGAGCAAAAAAATTATCCGATGATTCCGTATCAAAGTGACCGCCAACCACCAATTCTTGCCCAGAAGGACCCGAGCCCGGAATTGTTGCAATGACATTCTTCTGCCAGATGCCGCTGACAAGGAAACTATCCACGACTACGTCTGTGATACCCGACTCTGCAAAGCAACTGCGTATATAGTTTGCTATTGCTCCGTGATTGGGATGAGAAGCTTTGCGTATGCCAAATGCTTCGAGCGCACGCACGTATTTAGCAATTGAAGTTTCGGAAACGCGAACGAGCTTATCGGAAAGATCGCTCGTTGTAATCGAGAACCGGTCTTTGGATATACTGTTGACAAGAGTGTTCCGTGTATCTTGAATTCGAATGCGGCATTTCGGTGTTTCAAAAAGCGGAACGAGCCAGGTATAGACCGGCGGATCCACAGAGATAGTATCAGCAATCAGATTCCACGATTGTCCGTCGTTAACGGAGTAATCAATTCTTATTGTATCTGTATTACCGGGACTCCAGGTTATGGTGCGGGTCGAACCAGCAATCCATGTTTCACTTCCGGCAGGCTGTGTCAGAGTTAGTATGTGAGGAGGGACGATATCAGCGAGATTACTTTGCCATACACCATTCGAAGTTCCGGCATAAAGAATTGCACCGCTTATTTGCAGCATATTCGTCTGGCTATTTGCAGGTGAAGAATTCACCGGTCTCCAGGTTCTGCCGTTATTGAACGTCAGAAAAACTCCATTCTCCCACGTTACGGCAAAGACATCTGATCCCCGAACGGCGAATGATCTGACCGTGCCATAATTAAATGATGTTTTTGTCCATATGGCGCCGTTGTTGGTGGAAACGAACACACCGTCAACCGTTCCGGCAAAAAGAACAGAGGTTTCGGTACCATTCGTACTGACTGCGAGCGATAGGACATCCTTGTTCGTCAAACCGGAATCGGCTTTTATCCAACTGTCACCGTTATTTGTGGAACGATAAACACCGCCGTCCACCCATCCACCGTAAAAATACCACCCTGTATCATAACCGACTATTCCCGCAAAAAGGTTTTTCCCGCTGGCTCCATTTTGGGAGAGAGTCAAAGAAGTGACGTTCTTATTCGGTAAATCCGAATGGATCGAATCCCAACGGCCGCCGTTGTCGGTGGAACGGTAAACACCGTCACCGGTCAAAGCAAAAAGATTCGTGCTATCTGAGATAAGGGTAGTAACGGCTTTGTAATTATCATTATCCCACTTTGGTAAGCCATTGTTCACCGACGACCAACTTGCTCCATGATCAGTGGAAAGAATTACCCCGCCGTTGAAAGAAGGACTATATTCCATCCCAATTCCTGCAAAAATCTGGTCATTAGCGTTTGCTTCCGATAGAACACAAAGCGTATTGAATGAGACATTCAATAAGTTATTATTTGGAAGTGTCCAAACGTTCCCGTAATCCGTTGAGAAGAAAAACCCATTGCGTTCAGTCCCGGCAAAGAGATTCGATTCGCCGCTCCCGTTGGGACTTGATACAAAAGATTTTACATTAACATAGCCCAATCCATTATTAACGACATTCCAGATTTTACCATTGTTTGTAGAACGAAAAACCCCGCCGTTATAACTACCGGCAAAAATATTTGTGTTTGTTCCTCTCATTGGAATAAGAGCAAACGAATTCACTTCATCATTCGTTACGTTAACCGTTGTCCAATTTGAACCATTGTCTGTTGAACGGTATGTGCTTCCTGGTTCATACGAACTTGAATTCGCATTCCATATTGCCGTTCCCGCAAAAATTGTAGTGTCGCTCACAATAAGTGAACGCACGATACCTGAGAGGGAAAATATATTTGTCCAATTATTGCCGTTGTTGGTGGACATCACTATTCTGTCGTCGCCGCCAGCAAACAGTTTTGCACCAGCGATGCCATTATCGCTTACAGCAAGCGCATAGACATTTCTTTCCGAATAGACGGCACTCCAACTGGTACCGTTATCAGTGGAACGAAATATTCCGTTGTTATCCGTAGCGGCAAAGAGAAAAGACCCGCCGGTTCCATTTGATATTACCGCAAGAGATTTAACCCCTTGGTAATTTAAATTAAATAACGGCAAACCATTTCTGGCTTCAGTCCAGGTCTCACCATAATTGGTCGTTAAAAAGACCCCGCCGTTTTGATAATCCTCAATTCCAGCAAAAATGTTATGACCTCCTGCTCCGTTTGAACTGACTGCGAAAGAACCGATATCCAGGTATCCTTGTCTATTAAAATTACGTGGCAATCCTGAACTCATAGGAGACCATTTGGAACCCTTGTTGGTTGACCGATAGACACCACCGGAATAACCGCAGCCAGCAAAAATAATTGTGTCGCAGACGGCGAGAGTAAAAATATTACTCTGGGGTAAACCGGAACTTACAGAAGTCCAACTGTTTCCAAAATTAGTTGAAAGATGTATCTTGCCATAACTGCATGCATAAATATCGTTGCCGCTTGCTGTAAGATTCCATATTCCAGCCCCTCCATACGGCCCGTTTGTCTGCAACCATTGAGCAATTGAAAGCGTGGAAATTGTGATTGCACCGAGCACCATCACCAAACATCTTACCAAGGTTTTCATGCTTCACACTCCTTTTAAGGTTTGTTATGTCATCAAAGTCATTTCCCTAGTTATTTGTTCATTTCATCTTTTCCCAAAGCTAAGCTTGGTAACGCAACAGATTCCATTGATTATAATAAGCGAAGAGCGCGTATTGCCTGGTATACCATTGAGCCAACTTTACAAGACAGAAATAGCTCCAATAATCCTTTGAGTA
>CAJBTU010000120.1 GCA_903958625.1 uncultured Ignavibacteriota bacterium
ACGTTGACTTATGAGGTGCGTGATTCAGTCGGTGCTCCAATAACGCTTGAAAATAGAACGATTGTCAGCTTCAAGGCAAACTTCTCGCCGAATACTTATACCTCTGGCGGGACGGCTCCAACAATCTTACCGACAATTGATAGTACTGATGAAACCGGCAGAGTAAGGGTTTCTATTCTCAGCGGAACACAAGCCGGTGCGTTACAGTTAGAGGCCACGATCAATCTTACCAGTCCGGTGAGAACCATTAAATCCCAACCGGTAAAGATATCGGTGAATTCAGGGTTTGCGGATCAAAAACACTTTACCATTGCACCTGCAGTCTATAACTTCCCCGGATTGCAGAAAGCATTCCAAACCACAACCGTAACAGTGCAGATTGGAGACAAATACAGTAACCCGGTGAAAGAAGGGACAGTAGTTTACTTCAACTCCGCGAACGGTCTTATCCAGACGCAGCAAGGATTGACTGATAAGAATGGATTTGTAACCATGACGTTATATGCAGGGAATCCATTCCCGCTGACGCCAAACCTCGCTTCAGGTTTAACGGACGGCTTCTCGCGTGTCTATGCCAGAACGATTGGTCGTGATAGTACGTTTATCACCGATTCATTAGAAATATTATGGACTGGCAGTCCTGTCATTACAAAGACAGATGCTATCAACACGTTCACGATTGCAAATGCAGGAGGGACCGGTCCGTTTACATTTACCGCTCAAGATTATCTTGGGCATCCGCTTTCTGCCAGAACAACAATTACGGTAGATGCACCAGGATTGACTGTGGACGGAAATTCCAATGTTGTTATGCCGGATACAAAATCAAGCGGTGCTGGATTAACGTCGTTTTCATTTAATGTAAAGGATGCAAGTATAACTGATACAGATCCTCCAATACCGACGCTGATCACCATTATCGTCACGCATCCTGTCTATGGTACATATAAGAAAGTGATTGCATCGGGAACGGTGGATTAATGTAATAGCAGAACAGTTGTTCAGCAGCGTCCCGCAAAAAGCGGGACGCTTCTGTTTTAAATGAACATCCCCGAAATCTTCAAAGATTTCGGGGATGTGTTTGAGGAATTGCGAATAAAATTCAATCAATTCAGAGAGGCATTAATGAGATACGAGTAATCCTTCCGGTCTTTACGTACGGTTATTATTGTTGTAAGAAAAATAGTTACAACAGTTTTTTTGCTTTAGCAAATACCGAATTGAACATAGGCCCGGTCAATGTGCCGGTGAAGGTATTTTGCTGACTGGGATGATAACTGCCAATGAGTGTTAATTGAGGGTTTATTTTTACCATTGTTCCGTGGGAGAATTTCGGTCTGGATTTCAAATCAGTCCATTGGAGTTCTTTCAGGCAATCGAACGCTGTATCGAATCCGATCTTGCCTAATCCGATCACCACGCGAAGGTTCTTGAGTAGACGAAATTCCTCCAGAATAAATGGACGGCAATTTCTGATCTCTTCCGGAAGCGGTTTATTTTGCGGAGGTGCGCAGCGGCACGCGGCGGTGATGTAACAGTTCTTTATGGTAAGTCCGTCGTTTCGCTCCGTAGAGCTGCTTTGAGAGGCAAATCCTGCTTTATGTAATGCACGAAAGAGCCAGTTTCCGCTTTCGTCGCCGGTGAACATTCTTCCCGTACGGTTTGCGCCGTGCGCGCCGGGTGCCAATCCAACCAAAACAATTCGCGCATCCGGGTCACCGAATCCCGGCACAGGCTTGCCCCAATACTCCTGATCCATATACCTCTTTGTTTTAGTTCTGGCAATTTCTGCACACCATGTCGTTAAGCGAGGACACGTTCTGCAGGAAATGATCTTTTTCTGAAGGGTAGTGATGGATGGTGACATGGGAATTATAAAGTCCGTTATAGCCCACGGATGTTTTCGTGGGCTATTTTCACAATGACAAGGATTATGCCTTTATTTAATATTGGTGATGAACGAGACGAGATGTTTATTGAACTCGGCAGGGTTTTCCATATTGCTGATTTGTCCCGCATTGGGTATAACGAACATCTCGGCGCCCGGTATCTTTTCTTACATCAATTCGGAAGAGGCCGCCGGAGTCAGCGTATCTTTTTCGCCGACAAG
>CAJBTU010000121.1 GCA_903958625.1 uncultured Ignavibacteriota bacterium
CGTATTGATTGTTACAGGAATTCTTGCGGGAATACTTCTATGGTATCGTCGGCGAAGGAAGAGGAATGATTGATTTTTTTTATTCACTCGACGTAGCATTGTTCTTCTTTATTAATCACACGATAGTAAATCCTTTCTTTGATTGGTTAATGCCGTTTATCACCGATTTGAACAAAAGTAAACCTGTCTTAGGATTACTTTTGCTATGGGTGTTATACGTTCTCTGGAAAGGCGGCAAGACAGGGAGGGTAACCATTGGTATACTCATCCTAACGGTTGTGATCAGTGATCAATTGAACAGTTCTTTTCTTAAGGAAATTTTCGGCAGAATTCGTCCATGCAGAACTTTGGAAGGGGTGAGAATGTTAGTCGACTGCGGTGGTGGTTTATCCTTTCCGTCATCGCATGCAGTCAACAATTTTGCAGCGGCTACAGTTATTACTCACTTTTATAAAAACCAAAAATGGTATTGGTATATTTTTGCTGCACTGGTCGCACTCTCACGAACGTATGTCGGCGTTCATTACCCGTCGGACATTTTGGCAGGTGGCACTATTGGTTTCGGGATAGGATATTCGATGACATATATTTGGGAAACGCTCAATTCAAAGTTCACGAATAAACATTCATTACAATAAGTTAACCGACTGTGAAATCAATACTTAGTTTCGATCACCATAAGCAGTATTTAGTTCTTCTTTCCTTGTCGAGTGCAGTAATTTTAAGTTTATCATTTCCTCCGTTCCAGCTTGGTGTATTTGCCTGTGTCGCATTGGTACCATTTCTTATAGTATCAGATTCCATTGAATCATACTGGAGATTTTTCAGATATGCTTATTTTACTTTCTTCGTTTTCTCATTGCTGGCATTGTACTGGGTTGGCGGATTCACGCACGGGAAAGACCCGTATTTGATGATAGCCGGAGTTGCTTTGTATCTTTGGGAACCATTGGTTCTATCGATACCGGCGATGGTTTACTTCTTTGTTAAAAAGAGACTAAAAAGTAAATATTCCGTTCTTGCGTTTCCATTTATTTGGATCACGATGGAATGGCTATATGCTCTTGGTGAATTGGCATTTCCATGGCTTACACTCGGAAATACGCAAACCTATAATCTCGAAAAGATACAATTTGCTGATATTACAGGCGTCTATGGGATATCGTTGTGGATATTAGTCATCAATGTTTTAGTCTATTTTTTGGTAAAGGAAGTCCAATCGGGAATTAAAGATAAGAACCGATACTATCTAGCAGCTGTTATCCTTATTGTCTATCTATTACCAAATTTTTATTGGGTAGACGAGAAATCCTTTCAAAATAGTGATGGTAATAAAATAAATGTGGGTATCGTTCAGCCGAATATTGATCCCTGGGACAAATGGGAAGGTGCAAATACTTTTTTAGGGCGTTGGAGGCAAAGTAAGCAATACCTTGAGCTTATCGGTAAACATATAAATAAAAATATTGACCTTGTAGTCCTACCTGAGTCAGCGATATTGCTGAACTTGCCGGCACATTATGAACAGATGCAGGAGTTCAAAACTATTATTGACAGCATGAATGTTTCCGTGATTTCCGGGTTTGTTCGTGTGCAGTATTATGAACCGGAGAATGCTCCACTCACCAGTAGCGTGATCAAAGGGACGAATATTCGCTACGATTCATTCAATTCGATAATGTTTGTAGAACCTGAATCAAAAGAAGTGCAAACTTACAGTAAAATGCGGCTCGTTCCATTTGCAGAACGAATTCCGTATGCTAATAAGGTTCCATTCCTGATTGAACCGTTACGTTGGGGTGTAGGGATCAGTAATTGGGGACTTGCTAGCGACAGCACAGTATTTGAAAGTAGAAAGTTCAACTCGAAGTTTCTTTCAATGGTTTGCTATGAATCAATTTTTCCTGAATTTATCGCTCATTTTGTAGATAAAGGAGCTGAGTTCCTGGTATTTATCACGAATGATAGTTGGTGGGGAAATACTTCCGGAGCGCGCCAGCATAATCAATATTCGATCATACGAGCGATTGAGAACCGCCGCTGGGTTGTCCGGTGTGCCAACGGTGGAATCTCGTCATTTGTCGATCCGCTGGGACGTATGTATGATCAGACGCAAATGTATACGCAAGCATACATCAGCCATCAGATAGAACCGTTAAAGACCAAAACTTTTTACTCGAATCATGGTGATTGGATTGCAAGAATATGCGCGAGTATAACAGCTGTTATTTTTTTATTTTCAATTGGTTATGGACTTTATAGGAAGTAAATATGAATCAACAATTTATTGATCTGCGCAGTGATACAGTCACCAAACCATCAAAAGCTATGCGTGAAGTGATGGCGAACGCCGAAGTAGGTGACGATGTTTTTGGTGAGGATCCCACGGTAAATCTTCTTCAGGAGACCGTAGCAACTCTGCTTGGGAAAGAAAAAGCACTTTTTGTTCCCAGCGGCTGTATGAGCAACCAGCTTGCTTTGAAAGCTCATACCGAGATGGGGGATGAAGTGATCATGGAACAGGATGCTCACATGTTCAACTATGAAACGGCCGCTCCGTCTGTAATGTCCGCCGTGCAGGTAAAGACAGTTCCAGGTATTCGCGGCGTATTTCATGCTGAAGACTTGCCGCCTCATATTCGTCCCGCCATATATTATATGCCCCGGACACGGGTCATCTGTGTTGAAAATACACATAACAGGGCAGGGGGAGCAATTTTCCCATTGGAAGAGATTAAAAAGTTATCCGCATTTTGTAAAGAGCGGGATATACTTTTCCATCTTGACGGTGCACGGCTATGGAATGCTTCCGTTGCGACAGATATTCCGGTGAAAGAATGGGCAAAATATTTTGATTCTGTTTCAGTCTGTTTTTCAAAAGGGCTAGGCGCACCGGTGGGCTCCGCGATCTGCGGAACAAAAGAATTCGTAACGAAAGCACACAAATGGCGGAAAGTATTCGGCGGTGGGATGAGACAATCCGGTATTCTTGCTGCAGGAGCTCTCTATGCCGTTCAGAACAACATCGCACGGATGAGTGAGGATCACGAAAAAGCGAAATTCTTTGCCCGGGAACTTTCCACGATCAAGGTGTTCGATATTGATTTGGAAAGTGTTCAAACGAATATTGTTCTCGTAGATGTTTTCAAAACTGGTAAGACACCGCAGGACGTGATAACGCTTTTAAAAGAACAAAATGTACTTATCTCCGTCGGCACATTCACAAAATTCCGTGCATTGATGCATCTTGATGTTTCAATGGACCAAGTGAAATATGCCGTCGAAAAATTCAAACAGATATTTCATTAAGGATTAGGTTCGTGGACCTTTCAACATTCAAACATATTCATACCATAACGGTGCGTAATTATGAGATCGACTGGCAGGGTATTGTTCATAACGGCAATTATTTGCTCTATTTTGAAATTGCCCGCGTTGAATACTTTAAAGCAATCGGTATGAAGGTCGATGAACGTTCAATAGCGGGTTCCACAAGGATCGTTATCGTGAGGAATGAACTTGATTATATGAACTCCGCGACGTTTGACGATCAATTGAAGATATACACCCGCGTATCATCGATCAAGAATTCTAGTTTTGTTTGCGAAGCAGTAATGATCAACGCAAAGACCCAACTGCCGGTGGCAAAGAATGTTGCAATTATGGTATGGACCGATCCAAAGACAGGAAAATCGACCAATGTTCCGGATGAAGTAAGGAAACTGGTCGATTTATACGAAGCGGGGGCCGCAGAAATACTCTGGTCAAGGATTTCCGTCTGAAAATATTTCGGCGGTCCGGGCGGTAACGCTCATATGCCGTATCGTGAAGCCTATGATCACTTTTGAAGAATTCAAAAAATTAACATTACAGGGGAATGTCATTCCTCTTTTTGACGAGATTCTTGCCGATACCGAAACGCCTGTTTCCGTTTACCTCAAAGTTCGCGATGAAAGTCCGTATTCCTTTCTTTTGGAAAGTATAGAAGGCGGGGAAAAGATCGGGCGGTATTCTTTCATCGGATTCAATCCATTCAGTAATTTTGTCATACGCGGAACAACTTTCGAAATACAATCGCGTCATCCCGATGTCACCGTCCTTCCAAAACTTGTCGATGGTATTACCAATCCTATCGAAGCGTTAAAAAAAATATTTTCGCATTACAAGACTGCTACAGTCGATGGCTTACCGCGGTTGGCAAGCGGTGCCATCGGATATTTCGGTTACGAGACGGTTCAATTGATCGAGAACATTCCTTCGGCAAATCTGGATGAACTGAAACTTGATGACTCTTTATTGATGTTTCTGGATACATTGTTTGTTTTTGATAACGTGAAACGAAAACTTCTTATCGTTTCCAATGCCTATGTTCCAGGAAATTCATCTGAAACGGAATTACGGTCGGAATATGAAAAAGCCGCTTCCGAGATAAGCAAGATGAAACTGATTCTTCGAAAGGCTGTAACGGCTGAAATGCAGCGTTCTGTAGTCGGCACAATGGAACAGGCGGTAAGCAAGTCCGAGTATGAGAAGATGGTGGAGAGGTCGATCGCCTACATCGTTGAAGGAGATATCTTTCAAGTGCTTCCGTCACACAGGATGAAACGGAAATATGATGGTGATCCGTTTGCCGTATACCGTATGCTGCGTGTGATCAATCCTTCTCCTTATATGTATTATTTTTCTCTCAATGGATTATGTATTGCTGGATCTTCTCCTGAATTGCTTGTCCGTGTGGAGAACGGCATTGTTGAAACGCGCCCTTTAGCAGGAACGCGGAGACGGGGAAAAACAGATGAGGAAGACGAAGCTTTGGCGAAAGAACTTCTTGCTGATGCAAAGGAACGTGCAGAGCATTTGATGCTGATCGATCTTGGAAGGAATGACATCGGACGGATCAGTGAATACGGCAAGGTGGATGTAACGGAATACATGGTGATCGAAAAATATTCGCATGTCATGCACATCGTTTCGAACGTTAAAGGGAAATTGAAAAAAGGACTTTCAGCCATCGATGCATTCTTTTCCTGTTTTCCTGCGGGAACGCTTTCCGGTGCTCCGAAGATACGCGCAATGGAGATCATTGCAGAACTTGAAACGGTGAAGAGGGGCATTTATGGTGGTGCGATCGGCTATCTGGATTTTTCCGGTAATCTTGATTCCTGCATTGCCATTCGGACAACGATCATTAAAGATGGTTACGCATATTTTCAGGCCGGCGCTGGGATCGTCTACGATTCAGTTCCCGAAAAAGAATATTTGGAAACACTGATGAAAATGGACGCTGTCGTTCGCGCAGTGGAAGCAACAGCAATTTAAAAGGCAAATCCTTGTCATAGTTGTTATTTTTATGATATTGGTGAAGATAATATGATTTTAATAATAGACAATTACGATTCATTTACCTACAATCTCGTTCAGTATATCGGCGAGATGGACGTAGCAATGAATGTTATCCGTAATGACAAAATATCTCTCAATGAGATCCGCGCATTCAAACCGCATGCGATAGTGATCTCACCGGGACCATGTACTCCGAAAGAAGCCGGCATATCTATTCCTCTTATTAAAGAATTTTATAAAGTAATTCCGATTCTTGGTGTTTGTCTCGGTCATCAGGCGATTGGCGAAGCATTCAACGGTAATGTTGTGAAAGCCCCAAGCGTTGTTCATGGAAAAACTTCCGAAGTGTTACACAACGGTAAAGGAATCTTCAAAACTATCCCTAACCGGTTTCTGGCGGCACGGTATCACTCACTGGTGATAGCGCCTCTGACGATGCCGGACATTCTTGAAGTTACAGCAACGACGGAAGACGGCGTGATCATGGGAGTGCAGCATAAACACTATCCGGTCTTTGGTGTGCAATTTCATCCAGAATCAATTGCTACACAGTATGGGAAAGTATTGTTAAGAAATTTTATTGAAAAACGGTACTGATTAAATGGATAAATCAAAAGTTTGCGACATACTTGATGAAGTCGGAACACTGTTAGAACTTAAAGGTGAGAATCCTTTTAAGTGCAGAGCGTTTCATAATGCTGCACGTGTTCTCGCCGGTGTTACGGATGACATAAAAATACTCGTCGAGAGCGGCGATATCCGGAAGATCAAAGGGATAGGGGAAAGTACAGCGAAGATTATTTCGGATCTCGTTAGTACAGGCAGATCACCGGACCATGAGATTTTGAAAAAAGGATTTCCGCCCGGCATCTTTGATATAATGAAATTACAGGGTTTAGGACCAAAGAAAGTGGCACTCCTTTACCGGAATAAAAATATTTCCTCCATTGATGATCTGGAAAATGCGGCCAAGACGGGATCGCTGGAAAAACTTGAAGGTTTTGGGAAAAAGACCGAAGAGAATATTCTTTTAAGCATTGAACAATTCCGTAAACATGCATCCCGGTTTCACATCAATGTAGCAGAGAATGCCGCACAATCAGTTTTTACTGTGCTTAAATCCCACCAGGGAGTCATACGTGCCGAGATAGCGGGTAGTCTCCGCCGACGCAAAGAGACGATTGGTGACATCGATATTGTGGTCAGTGCGGAAAAAAAAGACATTCGAGCAATAATGACAGCATTCACAACGCATTCAAATGTTGAGCGTGTCACAGGCCAGGGTGAAACAAAATCGAGCGTTATTCTTAACGCGGGGATCAATTGTGATCTGCGTATCGTCGATGATAAAGAATTTCCATTTACTCTTAATTATTTCACCGGCAGCAAAGAGCATAACGTGCGCATACGTTCAATAGCACGTGATTATGGATGGACGTTGAATGAGTATGGATTTTCAGCAATAGAAAACAATGAAAAGGGAAGCAAACCAAAAAAATTAGTAAAATGCATGAGTGAATCGGACATATATAGGGCGATTGGACTCGACTATGTTGAGCCTGAACTTCGGGAGGATTTGGGTGAGATCGATGCAGCAAAGTCAGGTAAACTTCCGAAACTTGTTGCTTATGAGGATGTGAGAGGAACATTTCACTGCCATACGAACTACAGTGACGGTCAAAATACACTCTCAGAGATGGCCGCAGGAGCACAAAAACTCGGGTGGGAATACCTTGGCATAGCTGATCACAGCAAGATCGCGTCGTATGCTAATGGATTGACAGAAGATCGGGTAAAGAAACAAATTAAAGAGATAGACTCTCTTAATGAAAAATTCAAGAACTTCAGACTCTTCAAAGGAACAGAAGTAGATATTCTTACAAACGGTGATTTAGATTTTCAGGACAAGGTGTTAGCATCTTTTGATTACGTTGTTGCTTCAATACATAGCAATTTCAAAATGAGTGAAGCTGATATGTCCAAACGAGTTTTGAAAGCATTGAAGAACAAGCATGTAACGATGTTAGGACACCTTACTGGTCGGTTATTACTGGAACGGGTCGGGTATTCGCTGAATCAAACTGAAATTATCAATGCTGCAGCTGATCACGGAAAAGCGATAGAGATCAACGCGCATCCGATGCGGCTGGATTTAGACTGGAGAATGGTCAAATATGCCATCAGCAAAGGAGTAATGATTGTTATTAATCCGGATGCACACGTTGTTGATGGATTGACCGATGTGCGATATGGCATTGGCATTGCTCGGAAAGGGTGGTGCGAGACGAAAGATGTGCTGAATACAAAATCGTTGAAACAAGTGGCAAGATATTTAA
>CAJBTU010000122.1 GCA_903958625.1 uncultured Ignavibacteriota bacterium
TTCTCCGAAGAGTTGTGAAAATCGTGTTGTCATCGGAAGTATCTTCGTCTTTATCGCGTTCAGGGCGTTTACGTCTTCTCCCTTGTTCCAATAGAAGAATATTGGAACACTGTCCGAAGGATTGGAGAGTTTTTTCCAGTACACAATATCAAGATTGTAATTTACTTTGGACGAGATGACGATCAGATAGGTGGAGACCGGTTCTTTGCTGACCCAGTGGAACGTAAGCGAATCACCGGAACGGACAGTGTCCTTCAGCAATCCGTTCGATCCGAGCTTTACGGTGCCGGGTGTTTTTGCGCGGAGTTCCATCGTTGCTTTATCGTACGGCTTATCCCAGCACGGGAATAACTTCCGGGCACCTTCCGGTTCCGAATCGGTAAAGACCATCCCGTCCGATCCGACGTAGAACGCATCATCCGAGACGTCGTTATGACGATAAAAAATCTTCACGGAGAGGGTCTCGTTTGCCTGATAGGTCTTACCCAACTGCACCGTAAGAATATTTCCCGAATGCGTGAACGATGTTCCGGCCAGCCGCACCGAATCCACGGTGAGAGAAGAGTTGACCGCATCAAGAGGAATAGACGATAGGGAGGAATCCGTTTTCAGCGTGATCGTAACCGAACCGGTATACGATTTCGGAAAAGGGGAAGAATAGTTCTTATACAGGTCAAGATCCAGCGAATAATGCAGAACGTCGAAAGAATGTTTGGGAGAACCGGGAGAGAATTGCTTTGAGAACAATAGCGGGAGCGCACGGTGCTGTTTGCCTTGTGCGCAGATCTCTGCTCCGGTCTTGAATTTTTCCTGAGCGTGAATATCGAACCGGACGAGCATGACAAGCACAATGACAAAAAGAGTTTTCATACGATCCCTTAATAATAAGCAGAAATATTTTTGACCTAAAAAACAATAGCCACTATACGAATACCGGTGTTGATTGTTGCAGAATCTTCACGAAAACATTTGCGAGAACCTTAGTTGACAATTATTATCCAGCCGTTTTAAACGTACGCATTCAACAAATATTCAACAGATGCGTGATTTCGGGCACAGAAGAAAAAACTGGGACAAAAAAATCGGCAAGAATCTGATTGGCATTCTATCCTTCTCCGGAAGCTTTTTTCAACACCTGCAGAAATAGTTCACTGGGCTGTGCGCCGGAGACCGCATAGGTATTGTCGAAAACAAAAAACGGTACGCCGCGCGCACCGACCTGGTTTGCTTCGTAGATATCGTTGTTCACGTCATCAGCAAAATTGTTTCCGGAGAGCATCGTGCGCGTTTCATCAGCACTCAACCCCGCCTCTGCGGCCAGAGCGACAAGTGTTTCATGGTCGGCAGTGTTCTTCCCCTCGGTGAAGTATGCTTTAAAGAGAGCCTCTTCCACCGCATCCTGTTTGCCGTGACGCTTGGCAAAATGGGAAAGACGGTGAGCATCGAATGAATTTGCGGCGATCGCTTTGCCGAAATCGTATTGTAAGCCGACTTCAGCCGCCATAGCCGTCACACGGTCATTCATCTGCTTAGCCTGAGCAACAGAGATTCCTTTGTGCTCCGCCAAAAAATCGTTGACGCTCTTTGCCGGATCGGTTTTCATATCGGGATTGAGCTGAAAACTTTTCCATTCGATCTCGACATGTTCTTTGCCCGCAAATTGTTCGAGCGCGTGTTCAAACCGCCGTTTGCCGATGTAACAGAACGGACACATCACGTCCGACCAGATTTCTACTTTCATACTATTATGCTATTGTGAACGAGACTGTTAATGAGAAAGGTCCTGTGTGGATTGCGATTGATGGACGTTCTTTTGTTTTTCTTCCACAAGCTTGTTGATCATATACATCATTCCCATACCCGCGAACATCAGCGTGACGCATGTATACCCGAGCACGTTGTAATTTTGCAGCGGCCCTTGATCCACTTGAATAATGATCATTCCGGCAAACACGGAGGCGATGCCCCCCGAGATCTGCTGCAGCGACGAATTGATGCTCATGAATGCTCCACGGTCCGGCAACTCCGGAACCGCCGTCATCAAGGTGGTGGCGGGAATCATTCGCGACATGATTCCTGCAAAGAGAACGATATTGATCACCACCACCTGCCACAACGGAGTTATGGAAAGATTTGTATAATAAATTATCGCGATGCCGGCAACAACGGTTCCGATAACGAACATCCTGAATTTTCCCACGGTATCACTGATCCTGCCGACAACCGGAAGAATGACGATTGTTGCCATGCCGGTGAACATGAAAACAAATGGCAGATGAGTCTGGGTGATGCCGATATTGTTCACAAGGAAAGCGCTGGAGAACGGCATCATTAGAAATCCGCCGATGGTAAGGGTGGCCGTTGTTGCAAACGCCTTTAAATAATTCGGCTTGGAGATCGTTTTTTGCAGATGCCTGAACGCATTATGATCTGCCGACCGCTGAAGAGAAAGATGCGTGTCGATTGGACGGACCATCTTCATCATCGCAATGCCTGCCGGTATACCGATGGCAACAATAAGCATGAACGGCGCATGCCAGCAGATGACATTTGCCAGAAAAATTCCGAGAGGTATCCCGGCCACCTGGGCTACGGCAAACGACATCTGAACGAAACCCATCACGCGGCTTCGCACATTCATGTCGAAAATATCGGAGACGATCGCCAGAGACACCGAAGCGATCACGCCGCCGAAAACACCGGTAACAATGCGTGCGCCAAGCAGGAAAAAATAATTGGTTGCGATACCGCAAAGAAATGTGCCGACAATGAATCCGGCATAAAAAAA
>CAJBTU010000123.1 GCA_903958625.1 uncultured Ignavibacteriota bacterium
CTCCAGTAACTATCCCAGCGTTCATCCACTTTTTTAATGACCGCATCATCCATCATCAGGGGATTCGGGTACCCTTTCTTCCATGTTGCGTCGATGCCAAGGATACCTTTATAGATGGGAGAGATGCCGATCATTTTCTGTTCGGTAAAGTTAATGTCGCGTTCGCAATCGAAACGTGTGAAAACGCCCCAGAGGTAACTCTCCTGTTCGTTGATATCCACGTCGAAACTGACAGCGGCGGCAAGTTTCACACCGTCGAGATCGGGATGTTTCACGATTTTTTTAATGACCGCGTTGCCGTCCTTCTTTACTTTTATCAGAAGGAACGAGCCTTCAACAAGGCGGGCATCAATGATCCGTCTGTCGTAAGCAGAGAGGGATTTCACGACTTCGTTCAGTTTCTTCACATTCACTTTTTGTTTCGGTTTTTTCTTTTCGGTTGCGTCAATGATCATCTTGCTCCCGAGATTCATTTTGAATGACGTAAAATCGAGCGTGTCGAGCGGGACCTTCGGTATCATAATAAAATCAAAATGCGGGTCGAAATTATCGCGGACCGCTTTCAGCACTTCATTGAAATTTCTAACGTCAACATTCTCGGAGACCGTGATCAGACACTTGGTGAGCGATAACTGTCCCGTTCCCATTAGTCCTAAAGCAGCCTTCATAGCTTCTTTTTGATAACGCTGATTAACGGAAACAACAAGCAGATTGTGGAATCCAGCTTCGTAATAGGCCCAGACGTTTTTCACTTCATGGTGGATCAGTCGTGCCAGTGGCGCGAGGATCTGTTGTGTTGCATCGCCGATAAACTTGTCTTCCATCGGCGGAATGCCGACGATCGTTGCCGGATAGATCGGATCTTTTCTGCGCGTTGCCGTTTGAATATGAAAGACGGGAAAATCTGCGGCAGTGGAATAATGACCGTAATGGTCGCCGAACGGACCTTCTAATCTCCGTTCACGCGGTTTGACGATTCCTTCAAAGATGAACTCCGCATTGGCCGGGACAGCGATATTAAGTGAACGCGCGCTGACAAATTCCGTCGGTTTGCCACGCAGGAATCCGGCGAACATTGCTTCGTCGATCCCCTCGGGAAGTGCAGCGACCGTTGCAAGAAGAAGCGCGGGATCGCTGCCGATGACCAGGACAACTTCCAGCGGCACATTCATTTTTTCCGCTGTGTGATAATGATAACCGCCCCCTTTACCGATCTGCCAGTGCATTCCCGTGGTCTGGTCGTCGAATTTCTGGATTCGGTACATTCCGATATTCCGCTTTCCGCTTTTCGGATCATAGGTGATAACTTGCGGAAGCGTGACGAATCGTCCGCCGTCTTCGGGCCAGGTTTTCAAAATGGGAAGAGAGGAGAGATTCGGTTTTTCGATCACCGCCTGCGATCGGGCAAGCGTAACATTTTTTGGTCTGGAATTATAGATGCGACGGATCATCGCCGATTCTTCAAAAAGGATCTTAGGTGAAGGGGGCATCACTTTTTCTGCGAAGGAAATAAGCTGTTCGCCAAGTTCGTCAGGATGTTTCCCGAGCGCCAGCTCTATGCGGCGTTCGCTTGCTAACATATTGATAACAAGCGGGAAGTCAGCACCCTTAACATTCTCAAACAGTAATGCCGGTTTGCCGAGATTCAACGCACGGGTTGCTATCTCAGTAATCTCTAATTCGGGATCGACTTCAACTTTCACGCGGTGAAGTTCGCCGTTCTTTTCGAGATGCTTTACAAAATCCTGCAGGTTATCGA
>CAJBTU010000124.1 GCA_903958625.1 uncultured Ignavibacteriota bacterium
CAATCTCCCACTAACTTAAAAGAACACTTATGGCCCAAGTATTAAAGGAACGCCACATCGGCAGAATAAAAAGCATGACCAGTTCCATGTTCATCGTTTCGCTGGACGACGACCTGTTCACGATGGAACGTACGGTGAACGGAAAAGTTTACCGCATCGGACAGATCGGCTCATTCATTGTGATGCCGGTCGGCGAAGTGGAAGTGGTCGGTATCATCAACCGCGTGTACCAGGTGTCGGAATTGAACCGCGAATTAGAGGCGCAAGTGATCGGTTCGGTAGCCGGCGGAAAATTCCAAAAAGGTGTTGCCTCGTTTCCCACGCTCGGGTGCGAGGTGTATATGACGGACGAAGAGGGTGTGGCTACGATCTTTGCGTCGTTTGCCCAGTACGGATTTGCCGTCGGCGACATCTCCGGTTTTCCCGGCGAACGGCAGTACATCGATCCGAATAAATTCTTCGGAAAGCATATCGCCGTGCTTGGATCATCCGGTTCGGGAAAATCGACAACGGTCGCCTCCATACTTCAAAAAGTACATATGTTCGAGAACACGCACGTCATCGTCCTGGATATTCATAATGAATATGCCGCGGCATTCCGTGATTATGGAAATCTCATCAATATCACCGAACTGGAAATGCCGTACTGGTTCATGAACTTTGAAGAGATGTGCGAAATGTTTGTGGACGACAACGAGATTTCATCGCAGAGCCAGATTATGATGCTGAAGGATCTTGTGCTGAACGCGAAGAAGGCGCGCAATCCCGATCTGCAGTCCATACTTACGGTTGATTCTCCCGTATTCTACGATCTGAACGAGGTGCGGGCAAAATTCCAATTCTATGATACCGAACGCGTATCGACGAGTACGGGAGTGCGCGAAGGTCCGTTCTTCGGACAGTTCTCGCGATTCTTAGTGCGCCTTGACAGCAAAATGACCGATCTGCGGTACGGATTCATGTTCAAGCCGAAGAAATTCAAGGATTCGAATGCACTGAAGGATATTCTGAACAAACTGCTCGGCATTGAGAACAAAAAACAGATCACGGTCATCGATCTGAGCGGCGTACCGTTCGATATTGTCAATACGATCGTCGCATTACTTGCCCGGACGGTGTTCGATTTCAATTTCTGGAATAAAAGCAAAGCTGATTTTCCGATCCTGATGTTGTTTGAAGAAGCGCATAATTATCTTCCGCAGATCCCGACTCCGTCCAACCGGGCCGCGCGCAAGATTGTTGAACGCATTGCCAAGGAAGGAAGAAAATACGGCGTTGGCTGCATGATTGTCAGTCAGCGTCCCGCCGAACTTTCCGAAACGATACTGTCGCAATGCAATAATTTTGTCATCCTTCGTTTGACCAATCCCACGGACCAGGCGTTCGTAAAAAAACTTGTTCCCGATTCTTTTGCCGGTATGTTCGACATGCTCCCGTCGATGCGTGCGGGCGAGGCGTTGTTTGTCGGTGATGCAACGGCGCTGCCGTCGCGTGTGCAGCTGGATTACCCGCAACCGCCGCCGAACAGTTCGGACATTCTCTTTTATGATAAATGGGTCGCCGCGGATAATCCGACCAATGTCAGCGATGTTGTTGATCGCTGGTGGAAACAGGAAAGGGATGTACATTGATGTTCATCGAGAGTGCTCAGAGATCTTCTATCGATGAAAAGTCCTATTTATGAAAAACCGGCTTGAATTAAAAATTCTTCTCCTTATCATTCTCGTGCTGGTTGCCGGATTCGGCACCTATGTGATCATTTCCATCAAAAAAGAATCAAATGTTTTGTTGGAACAGCAGCGTGAAAAAGCGCGCCTCTTTAGCGAAACCGTAATGGTGGGAATCCGCAACGTGATGCTCTCGGGCAAGGCGCCGTATGCAGCCGAATTGGTAAGCGATGCCAGAGAAAATCTTCAATTCGGAACTCTGCGCGTGTATAACAACAAGGCAAAAGAAGTGTTTCCGGACGAAGGCCGCGGCATTATTTCCGGCGCCGGTGATGAACAGGTGCGTGCAGCCATCAAAGCAGAAGCGGAAGTGATGTTTGTACACCGCGATACTCTTGGTGACCAATTTGTCCGCATCGAACCGCTCCTGAATGAACGCGAATGTCAATTATGCCACAGCGGTAATCATGCCGTCCGCGGCGTAACGCGTCTTACGCTCAATCCGGTTCTGCTCACGGCGCATGCACAGGAAGCATCGCCGGATAATTTTCAAAACACTCAACAAGAAATTGTGGAGATCATCAGCAATACTCTGGCGGCAAGTTTTCAGAATATTATGCTGGCCGGAGAAGGCGCATTGATGGACACGCTTGTTACGCGCACGGCCCGTCTACCGTTCATCGAAAGGATAAAAATATACGACCGTTTCGGGGCGGTGCATTTTGGCGATGAAGAACATTTTGCACCCGAAGACTCGGTAATGCAGGCGATCAACGATAAGCTTCCGATTATCTATGCCGAAAAAAACAGAACAGTGTTAACGCGGCTGATCCCGTTCCGTAACGAAGAACGCTGTCAGGTATGTCACGGTTCCAAAAGTCAGTGGCGCGGCGTTATGCAGGTTTCTCTGAAAATCGATCAGCTGAAAATGAAACCTGCCGAACTGGAACGTCAATTGACAGAGATGCTGCAGGCAACGATCGGTGTGGGATTCCGCAGCATCATGCTCGTCGGGAAGGGAAGCTACGCGCGCGCATTCATCAATGATGTACGGAAGATCGATGCCGTAAAAGATCTTCGTGTGTTCGATAAGAATGCAAATGAGCGGTTTGTAAACAACCAGAGCGTGGATCTTGGATTGGACTACGTACGCAGCGCGCTGATGAAAGACACCGTCATTGAAGCGAAGCAAATGATCGACGGAGAAGAATACCTTGTCCGTTACTCGACGCTGCGAAATGAAAAACGATGCCAGATCTGTCACGGCGACGATCATACGATACGGGGAGTTGTTGGTGTCACCACGTCGATGGCAGCGGTCAATGCAACCATTGCGGATAATCAACTCTATTCCTTGATTGCGGGGAGCTTAACCATTTGTCTTGTGTGGCTTGTACTTCGAATCTTTATGAAAGCGGTGGTGGTGAAACCGATCGGGTTGCTGGGAAGCGTGGTGCGCGAGGTTGGGATGGGAAATTTTTCTCTTTTATCAAGCGTGAAATCGAATGATGAAATCGGGGAGCTCGGCAAGCGTATCAATGAAATGATCGTCGGTTTGCGCGAACGATTCCATCTGGAAAAATTCGTCTCGCAACAGACTGTTGACTACGTTCAGCGGGCATCGGAAATGGGTGTGAAACTTGGGGGCGAACGCAAAATGGCGACCGTATTCTTTTCCGATGTGCGCGGTTTCACGGCATTCTCCGAAAAAGTGGAACCGGAAAAAGTTGTGGCAATGCTGAATTCGATCTTAAGCAGACAGGCCGCTATAGTAAAGAAATTCGGCGGCGATATCGACAAATATGTCGGCGACGAACTTGTTGCCGTGTTCCTGGGGGACCAGATGGTACAGCGTGCGGTTCAGTGTTCCCTGGAGATCCAGGAAATGATGGTGTCCATTCCAGAATTGATCGGCGACAATATCGCGATCGGTATCGGCATCAACACGGGCGAAATGGTGATGGGTGCGATGGGCAGTGAAGACCGCATGGACTTTACGGTGATCGGCGATGCCGTAAATCTTGGCGCACGGTTGTGCAGCGCAGCCGGCCGCGGACAGATTATCATATCAGAATATTCTGCACAATATATTTTTAACGAGTCCTCGATCACTTTGAACAAACTTGAACCGGTCACCGTAAAAGGGAAGAAATCACCGATTGTCATTTACGAAGCAAAAGTAACGAAACATTGAAAAGGAATTTTTTGAGAGGGTATTCCGGTAATAGCGTAAATACGCAACAACTGCAGCGATCGACGCCGCGTATTGACGGGCAATCCCAAACGATCCGGATCACGATAGTATTTCTGATTTTTACTTGCCTTTCTTCTTTTTCGTACCCGCAATCCCCAAAACATGAACTTCGGGCAGTGTGGATCTCGGCCGCCAGCGGAGACTGGCCCAAATCGACGGACGCTTCGGTGCAGAAACGTTCGCTCATCGAAATATTCGACGTACTAAAAAAAAATAATTTCAACACGGTGTTCTTCCAGGTCCGTCCGCGCGGCAACGTATTGTACCGGTCGGTGATCGAACCATGGGCGTCACAATTGACCGGCATGCTCGGAAAGGATCCGGGATACGATCCGCTGGCATTTGCCGTTGAAGAAGCGCATAAACGCGGATTGGAATTACATGCATGGTTCAATGTTGCCAAAGTGTGGGGAACAGACATACTTCCGCAGCATCAGCAGCATCTTACCCGTGCGCATCGCGACTGGGTGAAAGTGTATGAGAACGAATGGTGGGTGGACATGGGAATTCCGGCGGCGCGTGAGTATACGGAAAATCTTGTCAAAGAATTGATCTCGTCGTACGACATCGACGGAATCCATTTTGATTATGTGCGATATCCATCGGAGAAGTTCGATGACTGGGGATCGTTTAAAAAATGGAGCGACGGGATGGAACGCGCCGAATGGAGGCGAAACAATATCACGGAATTTGTAAGGAATTGTTACAACGACATTCAAAAAGAGAAGCCATGGATCAAGGTCGGTTCAGCGCCGCTGGGAATCTATCAATCCATCAATGGCGGACAGTCGTCGTTCAACGGTTATTCAGGGGTCTTTCAGGATTCGCGGCGGTGGCTGCGGGAACGGATCCACGATTATGTTGCACCGCAGGTATATTGGTCTATCGGCGAACAGAAAAACCCGAACGACCCCGATTTTTTCGTTTTGAGTAATGATTGGGTGCAGGAGAATTATCAGCGCCATATTTACATCGGCATCGGAGCGTACCGGGAGAATATTCAAAGCGAGATCAAGGAACAGGTTCAGATGACAAGAATAGAAGGGGCGCAAGGTCAGGCATTTTTCCGTTATGAGAATCTCAGTTCCATCATGGATCAATTGGGCGAAGTCTATAAAAACCGGGCGCTCGTTCCCGGCATGCCCTGGAAAGATTCCATTCCGCCGATCGCTCCGAAAGAGATCACCGTTTCGGTGCTCTATGGTATCTCTTCGATAAAATGGAACAGGTCTGCTGCAGCAATCGATAAAGAAACGCCGTATTGGTATGTTGTCTATCGTTCTTCAGCAAAAAACATTGATACCCGAAGAGCGGAAAATATTCTCGCCGTTCTTCCCGCAACACAATTATCCTACCGGGATGAGGCATCCGGCGGAAAAGAATATTTCTATACCGTTACGGCGATCGATCGCGCAGGAAATGAAAGCGGAAAAACCGGAAGGACATTGTCCGAAGTGCAGACGCTGTTTTCACGCTACGCCAGACCGGAGAAACAGTTTTTGCTTATGCAAAATGTTCCAAATCCGGCGAACGGAAGAACATATGTGTCGTTTGAACTGACGCAGCGGATGTTTGTCACACTGTCAATAAGATTCAATTCTGCACAACAGGAAACAATTATCCTGAAGCAAACGAAGGATGCCGGGACTCATATTGTGGCGATCGACACTAAAAAATTTCCCTCTGGTCCAATTGAATACCGGCTGAAAGCGGGAGAAACGATCGTGACAAAAATGATGGAGAAAAAATAAAACGGACCGCCGCATCAACGGGTGGTCCGCATGCCTTTCACTTTCCTGCTGTAAGCGTTGTATGCAGGATGGAGCGATAAAACTCAACAACGATCTCGCTTTCTTCTTTTTCCACTGCATTTTCCACTGCTATTCTCCCTTCGGTTCCCCCAACACTCAATAAAGAAAGAGCCGCCGCCATCTTTACATTGTCGGCATTCTCTTTTGCCAGCAGCATTTTCAGTTCTTCCGCCGCTCCCGTAAGTTTATATTTCCGGATGTAACCGGCCGCACTGGTAATAACACCATTGTTTTCCGATTTGAGATTGGCTTTATACGCCTGTTCAGCCTTGGTCCAATCGACCGTATCATTCGAACTGTTCTTCGGTGCGGAAGCAGCGAGGAAGGAAACACCGAGTAATACGACAAACAGCACTTGTAGCTTTTTCATGACTCCTCCTATGGATATTGATGTGGTGAGTATTCTCTCGGTGGGTGTAGAGAGGAACGGAATTAACCGCAAAAAGTTGCTATGAAAATTCCGATTTGTGATGAACGGGTGTGCTTTGGTGATAAAGAAACGCTCCGTCGAGACGAACGGAATGTAAAGGTAAACGAAATTATTTTTATCGAGACGGGTAAACGACAGGCAGCGTCAGATCGAAATCTGCTCTAAGGATATTTCCTTCCACTCACCGGGCTGCATATCCCCGATCTGGATGGTGCCGATCGCCACGCGCACCAACCTCAGCGTAGGATGCCCGACCGCAGCGGTCATTTTGCGTACCTGACGGTTTCGTCCTTCGCGCAAAACGATCTTTATCCACGCGGTCGGCACGTTTTTTCGGAACCGGATCGGAACAGAACGGGGCGGAAGCGCCGGATCTTCTTTCAGTATTTCCGCTTCGGCAGGTTTCGTTTTTATTTTTTCAATGACGATTCCTTGCCGGAGTTTTTTCAGTGCGGCGGCATCGGGGAGACGCTCCACTTGCGCAAGATAGGTTTTGGGATGTTCGAATTTTGGATCGGTAAGCGTATTCTTTACCGCATTGTCATTCGTCAGCAGAAGCAGGCCTTCGCTGTCGTAATCCAGCCTGCCGACAGGGTAGATATCCTTTGGCAGAGAGAGAAAATCTTTCAACGTTTGTTTTCCCGGCTCAGGAGAGAATTGCGAAAGGACGGCAAATGGTTTATAGAATATGATATATCTCATTTTCACGACTACAATATCGCAGGAGGACGGTGCCGGTGCGATTCCGATATTCCTTTCATCAGTGCAAACCCATTGCCGTGTTCAGGAAATCTACCAGCGGCGTAAGTTCTCGGCAGTACGACGCAATAACCGTTGGAAGATTCTTCTTATAACAGATCTCTTCTTTTAAATCGAGGCCGGTGAAGAACTGTTTCATCTTCAGCCATTCGATCATCGGATGATCCGGTTGAAATCCTTTCGGGGGGCGGACGAGTTTATCACCGCTGATGGCGGGGAACATTTTTTTGAACGACGGTTTGTTCACGATGGACAAAAATTCTTTTGAATTTTCGGCAATTGCTTTTCTGATCTTTTTCAATTGATCGTTATCCGGCATGTAGATTCCGCCGCCGATGAATACTTCGCCCGGCGCGATGTGGAGATAATACCCCGAACCTTCGAATCCCTTTGGTTTTCCCCGCAGAACAAAATGCGCCGCCATATGGGTTTTGTACGGTGTTTTGTCGCTGCTGAACCTGGTGTCGCGGTAGATCCTGAACATCGACCGTTTTGGATGAACATCGAACTGCGGCGCAAAATCAGCAAAGAACGGCTGCAGTGATGCAATAAAACTCTGCAATGGGAATTTGACGTACTGCTCGTAGTCTTCCTTGTGCGCCTTGAACCAGTCTCGGTCATTATTCTTTTTCAGTTTCTTCAGGAAAGCGATGCTCTCTTTGGGAAAACCTTCGAAAGGAGGAAATTGCTGTTCGTCGAATTCTTTGAGCATGAGGATCCCTTATGCGGTCAGCGAATTGGTATTGTAACGTTGACTGTTGTTCCCTTATGCAATTCGCTTTCAATCGAGATGGTTCCGCCGTGCATTTGCACGCATTGCTGCACGATGGTCAATCCGAGACCTGTTCCGTAGATGTTGCTGACATTTGATGCACGGAAGAACGATGAGAACAAATGTTTTTGCTCGGCGGCAGGAATGCCGATTCCCTGATCGGAGATCTTCAGCGTACAAAAGGAATTGTTCTGCTCGATATGTACCGTAACATCGGTGTTGTCCCGGGAATATTTGAACGCATTCGATAGCAATTGGCTGACAATGGTTTTCAGCAGTTTTTCATCACAGGCAACGGATGAAATATTTCCCTGTTCGGAAAGAATAAAATGATGGTGCGATTCAAGATCGGCCATCATTTCGGCGGCGGTGGACTGGAACAGTGATTCCAGATTGACACTGGAGATGTTGAGCGAATATTGTTCCGTGGTTGCGCGCGTCGTAAAGGTAACATCACGCACCAATTCGATCATCTGCCGTATCGATTCGTTGATGCGGAGGAACGAATGATAGCGCCGTTCGTCGCTCCATTTATCGAGGAACCGTTCTAATAATTCCGTATTCGTTGCGATGGTCACAAGAGATGTTCGAAGCTGGTTGCTGACCATTCCGATGAACCGGGATTTCAGATCGAGTAATTCCTGTTCGCGCTCTTTCGCCGTGGCGAAGTGTTTCTTGGCATCCTTTTCCGTTGTCCGGTCGAGAATGAATGCGACGTATTTCTTCGTATCGCCGTTCGGCTGGATATCAACGAAGTTCACCGATGCCGAAATCGCATCGTTCGTTGCAGCGATAATGCGTGTTTCTCCGCGAAATTGTTCCGAACGGTTATCCGTATTCTTCCACTGTTCCTCGTAAAACGCCCGTTCATCTTCAGGGAAAAGCCGTGCAAAATGCTTGTCGCTGAGTTCATTCATTCCGTAGCCGACAAGTTCCTCCAGCGGCGCGTTGCAGTATTCACAGATGCCGTTCTCGTTGACGACGAAAACGGGAATGGGAACAAGACGCAGAACATTATGGATGCTCTGTTCGGCCAGGTTGAGATCGTTCGATTTTTGGGTGAGTTCGGACTGCAGTGCGGATATGGCATTCGACTGGCCGTGGACCTTCTGTTCAAGGTCGCCGATCAGAGCGTAAAGTTTTTGTTTGCTCTCCTGCAGCGCATGTTCCGTTGCCACACGTTCATTCGTCTGTTCCTGAAGCAGTTCAGCGGTCTTCTCAAGGTCGCGTTTTGTTGCGGAGAGGTACAGTTC
>CAJBTU010000125.1 GCA_903958625.1 uncultured Ignavibacteriota bacterium
AGAGGTTTAAAAAATAGTGTCTTTGAAACTCACACTAAAGATACAATAAGAAAGCATATAAATTCAAAAATATACGGCTTGATGATTCCAGTTCCTGGTGAAATGGATTGTTATTTAAAGAAAGATCAGGCATTTAATTTCTTTGAAATCGAGCATTATTTTGGTTATGACTTTCTATCTCAAAATGACATAATTGAGAATACTGAAATTCCTGATATATACAAGATTAAAGATTCAAAAAAGAAAAATTTCTCGAACAAAGTGCTGCTCAAACATTTTTATGGTCTGACCTATTGGGATATTCCAAAGGATTATCTCTGTCCTCCCATCCCGGGAAGAGCAGATTATATTCACCATGTAGCGGATCTTTTGTCATCTTGTAATGGAAATATCATTCCCCGCAGTTCCTCCATACGCGTACTTGATGTAGGAGTTGGAGCAAATTGCATTTATCCAATTCTTGGCAATAAAGAATATTATTGGTCATTTGTCGGATCTGAAATTGATCCGATCGCGGTGGCATCCGCCAACAAGATCGTCGAACTCAATAATTTCCCGCCGGGCAGTATTGATATCCGCCGCCAGCAAAATCCGGAAAATATTTTTGCCGGAATACTTCAGCCGAATGAGGTATTCGAGTTCACCATGTGCAATCCTCCCTTCCATTCTTCCCCCGATCAAGCCGATGCCGGAACACGGCGGAAATGGAAAAATTTGGGAATTAAAAAAGAGGAGAAAATGGCTCTTAATTTCGGCGGTCAAACCAACGAGCTATGGTATCATGGAGGTGAAGAAGCTTTTGTGAAAAAGATGATCACCGAAAGTTCAGGATATGCACAACAAATTTTTTGGTTCACAACGCTTGTTTCAAAACAATCGCATCTTCAAAGTTTTTATAAAGAGCTGAAGGATGTCAACGCCGTTGAAGTCCGAACCATCGAAATGGCGCAAGGACAAAAGAAAAGCAGATTTGTTGCTTGGACTTTCCTCGGCGAGAAGAACCGAAACGAATGGCGGCTGAAGCGCTGGGATATTCGATAAAGCGCCATTATTTTTTGCTCCAATCTTCTTTTCATCAAAAATAATGACAACATTGTGGCTTGAACTACTACCTCTGTTCCCTTAATGAATCCGTTATTCCATATTCAAACAATTACCTCAACGTCTCTCTCCCATTGTCACCCATCCGGAATAGATTATTAAAAAAGAATCTCCAAAACAAAGAAGACCGCTACCGAAAAAATGAATTTCTATCAGTAAAAAGTGACATACGAAGATTATTCCCGCCCAAAAGAAGGAAATGACGATATTTTTCGCCATTTTGTATAAGAAATCGAGCGATTAAAGAGAGCCTTTGCGCCGCAATACACCAAGAGAATGTTTCTCCAAGGAATATTTTCTGCATACAGAAGATTCATGCCATTTAAAACCTTACACATTATAGAACCAATTCTGAAAGCATTAAAAGAAGAGGGTTACAACACTCCAACCCCAATTCAGTCAAAAGCAATACCGATCGTATTACAGGGAACCGACCTGCTCGGATGTGCCCAAACCGGAACCGGAAAAACAGCGGCGTTCGCAATCCCCATTCTTCAGTTATTGACCGGACATAAACCCCTTGACAATAAAAAGAGAATCCGAAGTTTGATCGTTACACCAACACGTGAACTGGCAATACAGATCAATGAAAGCTTTAAAGCCTATGGCAGACACACAGGTTTAATCTCAACCGTTATCTTTGGCGGCGTCGGTCAACAGCAGCAAACAAACGCATTGCAGCGCGGCGTTGACATTTTAATTGCAACACCGGGCAGATTGCTCGATTTGATGAATCAAAAGTACCTTACTTTGAAGGATATAGAGATCTTTGTGCTGGACGAAGCCGACCGTATGCTTGACATGGGGTTTATCCATGACGTGAAAAAAATATTGCATGCTCTTCCGCAAAAACGTCAATCATTGTTCTTTTCTGCCACTATGCCGTCTGAGATTGTTAAACTGTCCGGAACTATTCTCCATAATCCGGTAAAAGTATCTATCACACCTGAGTCTTTAACCGTTGATGTCATCAACCAGCATATCTTATTTGTTGACAAAGGAAATAAGAATGCGCTGTTAATGCACCTCCTGAAAGACACCAAAATTAAAACTGCACTGGTCTTTACCCGGACAAAACATGGTGCCGACAAAGTCGTGAAAGTACTGCTGAAGAATCATGTGAAGGCAGAGGCGATACACGGCAATAAAGCGCAAAACGCACGTCAGCGCGCATTGGCGAATTTTAAGACTCAAACGACACGCGTGCTGGTGGCTACCGATATTGCCGCACGCGGTATTGATGTGGATGATATGGAATTCGTGATCAATTACGAAATGCCGAATATTCCTGAAACCTACGTTCACCGCATCGGCAGAACGGGGCGGGCCGGCGCAAAAGGAACCGCATATTCATTCTGCGATGCTGAAGAGAAAGAATATCTCCGGGATATTGAAAAATTGATCGGTAAAAAGATTCCGGTATCGGAAAACCACCCCTTCCCCTTACAGGACCACAATCCTATTAAAGCGCCAAAACAGCAGCAGCACAGACAGCAGCGGTCTTCTCATCCTCACCGAACCGGACATTCCACACCCAAAGCAGCCGGTTCCGGCGGCGGTGAGAAGAAAAAATGGTTTGGAAGATCGAGAACATCAAAATAATTAGAAGTGGTCTCAAAAATACCAATTTGTTGTCATGCCGAGCGGAGTCGATCTACGATCCCGTAGGGAGGCATGATCCTCTTGAATTGTCACACTTCTGCCGAAGGCATCACTTCGTGAGCCTCCGCTCAGTGTGACAATTTTCAATAGATACAGTTTTTGAGACCAGTTATAGTTCTCACTGGTATTTTATGACGGAACTCACTGCCTGCCCGCTAACTATAATTCGATGAGGGCGGGCAGTTCTTTTTTACTATAATGTCGTTGTCAATCCTATTCTAATCTTGACTTCCACCCACCTCTTTTCTACATTAAGCCATTCGCCTATTCACTAATCGAGGAGATCTTCTATGAAGGTAAAGGATATTTTAAATTCCAAGGGAAGAAATATATTTACCGTTACAGAGCACGATTCCGTCAACACTGCTGTTGCCGCATTGGCAACAAATAGAGTAGGCTTTCTTATCGTTATGAGCATGGATGGTACCGTAGCGGGAGTGATCTCGGAGCGCGATATTGTCCATCGCTGTATGAGCCTGAAAAAAGATCCTGAGCAGTTAAAAGTGGGCGATATTATGACGCCAAAATCCGCTCTTATTACCGCTGCAGAAGATGATGAGATCGAAAAGGTTATGACAACAATGACCGATAAAAAGGTCCGGCATCTTCCTGTTTTTCAGGACGAAGAAGTAGTAGGTTTGATCTCGATCGGAGACGTGATAAAATTCATCCTTGAAGAAAAAAATGATGCGATTAAATCATTAATGGATTATGTATCACGCTAGGACGCGTTATTCTTTGCAGCAATCCATCGTCTTTTCCTGAGTGGTTGTTTGAACCACCTTGGGGCTGATGAGAGGTATTCCAAGATTCATCCCGCGCAGTATCAGAATGAGCGCAAGCACTATGCTAAAGAGAGGTATTGCGCGTGTGATGATCGAACGGAATTTTACAGAGAGAAGTTTCCCGGTCAGCGATACAGCCACCAAAGCAGGTGCCGTACCAATTCCAAAGACGATCATGAACAATGCACTTTGCCGGATATCGGCTACTACCGTTGCGCCGATAAGTGCCGTATAGACAAGACCGCACGGCAACAATCCGTTCAACATACCCATAAGGAACAAGGCCAACCTCCCTCGTTTTTTCATCAAAGAAGAAAAATTTTCCTTGACAAAACCATACAGATATTTCAGAGGGGAAAACTTTTCCATTTTTGACTTCAATCCTAATGGAATCGCAATCGTTACCAACAGAGTGACTCCAAGAACAATTGAAATGTTTTGCTGAAGGTCCATAATAACACTTTTCCCGGCAAATCCCAGCCCTGCGCCTAATATTCCATACGTAATGGCTTTCCCTGCATTATACAGTACTCTTTCTCCGATAAACTTCCAGCGGGACACAGCGTTACTCGGCACGGCCAGCATAAGCGGACCGCACATACCGATGCAATGCATACTTCCAAGAAGACCAAGTGTTAGAGCGGCAAGAAGATCCATTTCGTTACTGTATGATGATAGGTAATTCAGAATAATACTGCTGGTCCCTTACATTCCAGAATATCTTTGCGCGCCATAATCCTTGGGCAAAGAGAGCCGTTTCAAAGGACTGAGAATACGATGTATCTAAGTTAATTTTCCGCGTGAAATCTCCGCGTTTGTCGGAAGGCCTAAAAAAGAATATTGTTCCGGTATAGTTGTCCTTGTTATCTATGTTGGGAAAACGCAGCACCAGCGATGAAGAAGTGAACTCCATGCCAACGGGTTGTTCCAGTGCATTCGATCTTTTCACTAAATCGATCTGATTTTGGTATTTCAGTTCTTTTTCGTAGTAATCGTCTGTGACAAGCTCAACTTTCGTTGACATCGAAATGTAGACCATAACGAATGTACCGGCCGCAAACAAAATAAAACTTACGACAATCCAAAAGCCCCAATTCAACTTCACCTTCATTTTTCTCTCCTCTCATTACCGTGTTCACGATCGTCGTGTTTTTCTCTTTTTTCAACAGGACCTAAGAACGATGTGCTGATACGTTGTATCTCTTTACCGTTTGAGTAGACCGCAAACAAAAGCGGGGTATTCATTGCAGTAATGGATTTCTTGTCAAGCATTACAAACATTTTTGTCAACGCTGCTGCCTGAGGAGGAACGCTTTTATTATCGCCAAGGATCTTTATTTCACCTTTGACATTCAATAATTTTACCTGGATATCCCTTTGCTCAAACGTCTTGTTGAGCACTTTCATATCATAAAGATTGCTCACTTGATCGTTCAATTGCTCCTGGTAGAACATTCCCGGTGAACGAAGAATTGTTACATCAATTTCCGACCGTGTGATCAAAAAGAATGTCAACAACGAAAGCAATAATGCCTGTACGATGGAATAACCAATGACTCTTGACGTAAAGATCTTCCGTGTTTTCGTTTGGATCCCAACCAACGAATCGTACCGGATCAATCCGCGCGGTTTTTCGATCTTATCCATAACATTGTCGCATGCGTCGATACACGCAGTGCAATTCACACATTCCAGCTGCGTTCCGTTGCGGATGTCAATGCCTGTCGGGCAAACAACAACGCACTCATTACAGTCGATACAGTCCCCCGATGTTCTCTCCTCATTCCGCTTCATTTTCCCGCGGGGTTCGCCTCGCAGATAGTCGTAGGCAATGACGATAGAATTTGTGTCGAGCAGAACACCCTGCAGTCTCCCATAAGGACAAACAAGAATACATGCCTGTTCGCGAAACCAAATAAATATCACGTAGAATAGTCCGGTGAACAGCATCATGGCGGTAAATCCGGCCACATGTTCATTGACAGGTTCGATCACGATACGATGCAGTGCGTTAATTCCAATGACCCACGCCAAAAGCATGTTTGCCGTAAGGAAGGAAATGACAAAATAAATGACATATTTTGTCCCTTTTTTTAAGGTCTTTTCAGCCGTCCAAGGAGATTCATTAAGTCGGCGCTGATTTTTATGGTCTCCCTCAACCCAATAATCGATCTTCCGGAAAACAGATTCCATGAAAACCGTTTGCGGACAGATCCAGCCGCAGAACAATCGGCCGAACACTGCCGTGAAGAGGAAGATGAAAACAATCGCCGTGATCATGGAAAGCCCAAGCAGATAAAAATCGTGCGGGCCGAAGGCAAAACCAAATAAGATGAACTGACGATTGATAATATCAAACAGCATCAACGGGTGACCGTCTACTGTAATGAATGGAGTGCCAAACAAAATGAGCAGCAGTATGCCGCTGAAGAGATTACGAAAGTTTGTAAACCTTCCTTTCGGCTCTTTTGGATAGACCCATTTCCGCTTCCCGCTTTTTTCTACAATCCCAAGCGAATCGCGGAACGATTCGCCGGCATCATTCTCTGTAGGTAATTCTGACATCGATGATCACAATGATTTCTTTTGGACACTGTCCTTTATTGCTGCAACAGGTTCAACATATAATTGACCGTCCGGAGCTTTCCCACCCGGAGGATTCGTTCCCTGAAGAGACAAGACGTAGCTCCCCAGATTTTGAATTTGTTTTTGAGAAAAGACAAGTTCCCAGCTGATCATACCTTTTCCCGGGACACCTTTCTTGATGGTTGTATAAACATTCTTAATGCCGCCCCCATGAATCCAATATTGATCGGTCAAATTCGGCCCAATTAACCCGCCCGCCTGCGGTCCATGACATGAGATACAGAATTTATGGAAGTTCTCATCCCCATCTTTTAAGGATTCAGCATCTTTAAGGGCAACAAGCGCATTCTCGTTGATCGTCCCTCCGGATGCCAGCATGATCTTCTTCTGCAGGTTTGCAGCGACGATCTCATCCATATATTCATCGGCAGGAAGTTTTGAAAGCCCCATGACGTGATAGTCAATTAAATAGACGAACGCAAAGACCACCGTCAGTCCGAACAAATAATTGAACCACGGCGGTATTCGGTTGTCCAACTCTTTGATATCGTCATACACATGACCAACATCAGGTGCAACTTCGCTTGGAGGAGGTATGACATAGTTCTTTATCTTGAAATACAGATTGACGAACGGATCAACATTGGCATTCATCACACCAATGATATACATCAGCGTAGCGATGACGAAGATCATGAAGGAAACGGTAAAGATCAGAGCAAGTTCAGCTGCAGGGTCTTTCACCTGAGAATATGCAGGAATCGATCCGATCAAAACCAACGATAACAGGCGATAGAGATTCTTTTTATTAGTCATAGTGATTGTTTCCTATCCTCAACAGATTCCGTTGAATCATTGAGCGGCATTTCGCCCATATAGTTCAGAAATTGTTTATCTAACTTGATAACCCAAACTGTAACAATGATAAAAAATGGAATAAAAATAAAAAGTGAAATAAGCGGATATACCGATACACCATCAATTGAACTTAAATAATTAGATATCATGGTCTCCTCACTTTCCTGTCACTTTAATATCGGTTCCTAATCGCTGCAAGTAAGCGATTAATGCAATAATCTCTTTACCCGGTTCCGCAGGCACCTTGTTCCTCTGCAGATCAGCGGAGATCGAATCCGCCTGCTGCCGGAGGATGTCATTTGCCGTATTCTCAAACCCTTTCGGATATGGAACGCCGAGAGTTTGCATCGCACGGATCTTTGCCGGTGTCGATGATGTATCCAAATCCTGCGTTAACAACCAGGAATATGACGGCATGATCGATCCGGGAGACATTGTTCTTGGATTATCCATATGCAGATAGTGCCATAGATTCGGATATTTTCCCCCTTCCCGCTGAAGATCCGGCCCAGTGCGCCGTGATCCCCACAAGAACGGATGATCATAGACAAATTCTCCTGCTTTGGAATATTCTCCGTACCGTTCAGTTTCAGAACGGAACGGCCGGATCATCTGCGAATGGCAATTATTGCATCCTTCACGGATATAGAGATCGCGTCCCTGCAATTCCAAGGGCGTGTAAGGCTTTACGCTCGCAATGGTCGGGATATTAGATTTCACTAAGAACGTCGGGATTAATTCTATGATTCCGCCGATGAGAATGGCAACCGTAGCAAGCAAAGCAAACTGAATTGGCTTTTTTTCTAACCAGCGATGTTTCGTTTCTGAAGGTTGATGAACATCTTTCTGAAGCGCCGGAGCTTCCGCATCTTCGTTTGCCAAGAATGATCCCTGTTTTGCCGTTTTCACAAGATTATAGACCATCACCAGACCGCCGGTAAGATATATTAATCCGCCGACAGCGCGAATCATATGAAGCGGAATAATCTGCAGCGTTGTTTCAAGGAAATTAGGGTACTGCAGCATTCCCATTGGATTGAATTGTTTCCACATCAACGATTGCGTGATGCCTGCAACATACATTGATGACGCATAGAAAACGATTCCAAGAGTCCCGGTCCAGAAATGTAAACTGGCAAGTTTTTTAGAAAATAATTCGGTCCTGTAAAGTCGTGGTATAAGCCAATAGAGAATCCCAAAAGTCATAAAACCATTCCAGCCCAACGCACCGATATGAACGTGTGCGACAATCCAGTCAGTATAATGCGCCAACGCATTGACGTTTTTCAGCGAAAGCATCGGTCCTTCAAATGTTGCCATACCGTATGCCGTCACACCCACAACCATAAATTTCAACACAGGTTCTTCACGAACCTTATCCCATGCTCCGCGAAGTGTCAAGAGACCATTGATCATACCTCCCCACGAAGGAGCAATCAACATGATGGAGAATGCCGTGCCAAGAGATTGTGCCCAATCCGGAAGTGCCGTATACAAAAGATGATGGGGTCCTGCCCAAATGTAAATAAAGATCAGCGACCAGAAATGGACAATGGAGAGTCTGTATGAATAGACAGGCCGATTGGCAGCTTTCGGCAGAAAATAATACATCAACCCGAGATATGGGGTCGTTAAAAAGAACGCTACCGCATTGTGTCCGTACCACCATTGCACCAGGGCATCCTGCACACCGGCATACATCGAATAACTTTTAAGGAACGAGACCGGCACTTCCAATGAATTAACGATATGAAGAACCGCCACGGTGACAATAGTGGCGATATAGAACCATATCGCTACATACATATGCCGTTCGCGGCGTTTGATGATTGTTCCAAAGAAGTTTATCGCGAAGACTACCCACACTAACGTAATGGCTATATCGATCGGCCATTCAAGTTCGGCATATTCCTTGCTTGTCGTAATTCCTAACGGAAGTGAAACTGCTGCAGCAACTATGATCAATTGCCAGCCCCAGAAGTGAATACGGCTCAGCAGGTCGTTAAACATTCTTGCTTTGCACAATCTCTGCAGAGAATAATATATTCCCATAAAAATCGCATTCCCTACGAATGCAAAGATCACAGCATTGGTATGCAGAGGACGAATTCGGCCATACGTTATGTACTGCAGATTGGCGTTCACCGAAGGCATAAACAATTGAAACGAGATGGTGACCGCTACAAGCATACCAACAATTCCGAAAACGAGTGCGGCGATACCAAAATCACGGACGATCTTGTTATCGTATTGAAACTTTTGAACTTCCATTGAAACCTCGTGAATATATTGTGGGATTATTTAGTGTTTTTGTTTTCATCAAAAAGAATTCGTACTGAGGGAGTATATTTATCTTCATACTGACCGGATTTTACGGCCCAAAGAAATGCGAGCAGAAATCCGACTGCGATGACAAAACTGCAGCCTATAAGTACTACAATTACTGCCATGATAAAAGTCCCCTCTTTTTTGCTAGCAATTGTGTAGAAATTGTAGTGAATAGAACTATTGTTATTGAACTCGCCGGCATCAGAACAGCGGCCATAATCGGCGTGAGCATTCCCTGCAAAGCGAAATAAATTCCGACCATATTATATGTGAACGCCAGAACAAAACTCGCAATAACGATCCTCATACTCATTACAGAAAATTGGATAAACTCAGGCAGTTGACGAACAAATGCCCCGTCCAAAATCGCATCTGATGAAGGTGAAAATTGAGAAATATTTTCCGTAACGGCTATTCCAAGGTTGCTTTGCAGTAGAGCACCGGCATCGTTCAAACCATCGCCGATCATCAACACTCGTTTCCCCGCCACCTGAAGCGATTTCACGTATTCCAGCTTATCGGCCGGAGTTTGGTTGAATAATAGATCTGTGCCTTTGGGAAACATGGATTGCAACCGTATCCGTTCGGATTCATTGTCGCCGGAAACAACAGACAACCGGAGTTTTTTACTCAACAATGCCACGATCTCCTGCAATCCGTTCCGGTATACATTCTTAATAGAAAAATATCCCTTTGCTTCGCCGTTGATCGAAAGATAGGAACGTGTTTCGTTAACAGCACCTTTGGGAAATAATGCCGCACCGACAAATTCTCTTGTGCCAATGCAGTATGCCGCTGAATCTATGACGCAGGATATACCATTATTGATCGTCTCAGAATATTTTTCGCATTCCATTTTCTGTGCTGCAAGATGCTCTGCAATCATGATGCTGACCGGATGAACGGAATTCGACACAAGCGAGAAAACACCATTTTTTTCATTTTCCGTAAGATCTATACCTACGTACTCCACCGTCGATCGTTCGGGATGAGTGATCGTTCCCGTTTTATCAAATACTACCGTATCGATCTTCGCCATACTTTCGATCACCGCAGTGTTCTTCAGATACAGACCGTTTCTGCCGAATATACGCAACGTAGTTCCCAGAGTGAACGGGATGGATATTGCCAATGCACACGGACACGCGACGATAAGAATTCCCGTAAACGCATTGATCGCCGTCGTAGCATCCTTTGGCAGCCAATAGACCAGAACAAAGGCAGAAATGGACAAAACGGCGATGGTGAAATATTTGCTTACCGAATTCGACAGTTCGGAGAGTTGGCCCATTTCCCGTGCCGATCTGTTGAAGTTGTTCCAAAGCTGCGTAAGATAGCTTTGTGATACTTCTTTCAACACTTCCAGTTCTATTACACCCCCGGTTTGTTTCCCGCCGGCATAGATCACTTCGCCCAGCACTTTTTCTACGGGGGATGACTCGCCGGTAACAAAAGCATAATCAACAGACGCATTGCCCCTGAGCAGGATCGAATCTGCAGGGATTATTTCGCCGTGCCTAATGACGATTCTTGTTCCGCGCTGCAACGCAGCGATTGGGACTGTCGTTTCTTTCCCATTCTTCTTCGTAGTGACTGAAAGCGGAAAATACGATTTATAATTTCTTTCGAAGTTCAGCCGGTCGTATGTTTTACTTTGGAATACCCTTCCTAACAATAGGAAGAACAACAGACCGCACATTGAATCGATGAATCCCGGTCCGGAATGGGTAATAATTTCATACACACTTCTTCCAAAAAGAAGAACAATTCCCAACGCAATAGGGACATCAATATTGATTATTTTTTTTCTGAGTCCACCCAGGGCTGATGTAAAATAATCAGCGCTGCAGTAAAAGAATACCGGAAGACCAAGGAGCAAATTCAAATACGAAAAGATCGGTTTCAGGAACTGTTCGCTCGCATCAACGCCAAGATATTCCGGAAAACTGAACAGCATGGAATTCCCGAAGCAAAAACCTGCCACACCGATCTTATAATACAGCGCGCGCGTCATCCCACTTTCCAATTTTTTATCAACCGCATCAAGCTGTAGTTCCGGTTCATAGCCAATCGAGGAGAGCAGAATGACAACATTCTTTAGTGAGGTTTTTTGCTGACGGAACCTGATGGAAACCTGTTTTTTTAAGAAATCAACCCGTGAATCAACGATCCCTTCGTCAAGTTTATACAATTGCTCCAGCAACCAGATGCACGAACTGCAGTGAACGGCAGGCAGAGAGAATGTTACCGTTGATGTTTTCCCGTCGGAAAAATCCAATAATTGTTTTTGAATCGTTTCGTCATCTAAAAATGCAAAGCGGGATATTTCAATCTGAGAAGGTGAAGTGCCGGGAGTGTGTTCAATCGAGTAATAATCACATAGATTGTTCTGCTGTAAAATCTCAAAGACAATTTTACAGCCGGAACAGCAAAAAAGTTTCCCTTCAAGCTCTACACGCTCACCGAGAATCCTGTCTCCGCAGTGGTAACATGAGGAAAGTATATTTACAGCAGGTTTTTTCTCCATAAGCCGGATAAAAATGGAAAAGAATGGCGCAAAAAACAACTTTTGGTTATGGATTTTTTAACGAATTTTCATGATGAAGTTTTAATGCGTTTGAAATCAGACGCATTTGTCTTGATTGATCTATGAAAAGCATTAATACAGTTCAAGTGCCGGTACGTTGGGTATGATCCCTTTGTCAAATCCTAATTTGAAGAGCAATTCCAGTGCTTGCTTTCCCTTATCTCCCATATCAATAGTTAGCTCGCTCACATACATTTTTACGAATTTTTCACCCAGTGAATAATCGATACCGCGCCCCCATTTCATCGCATATGGAACCGATTCGCTTTGATGAGTATATCCATAACTGATGCTCTCTTTTAATCCATGAGAAAGTTTTCGCGCCATTTCTTCTCCAAGATCCTTTCTCACAACATCAAGTCCTAACGGAAGCGGCAGGCCGTTCGTTCTCTTTTCCCAGAACTCTCCAAAATCAAGGATCTTGTTGAATCCTTCGGTCTGATAGGTCAATTGACCTTCATGGATCAAGAGACCTGCATCAAATTCACCGCTGTTCACACGGTCCATGATTTGATCGAACGGAATATCAACATTGTTGATTCCTTCGGTAAATATTTTCAGAAGCAGTGTGGCTGTAGTAAGTTTTCCCGGCGTCGCAACTGTTTTTCCCTTCAATTCCTCTAAGGTCTTATATTTTTTGGAGACTATGACAGGACCATATCCTTCTCCCATGCTCGCGCCGGTAACCATGATCCAGTACTTATCGGCAACATAGGGATATGTATGTGCAGAGATCGCAGTGACCTCCAATTCGCCGTTCATGGCGCGGACATTCAGCGATTGGATATCCTCGAGCATATGCTCAATCTTGATACCTTCAAGCTTTACTTTTTCACTTGCCAAGCCATAGAACATAAAGGCATCATCGGGATCAGGGCTGTGACCTACTTTTACTACGCGTTCATTCATTATGATTTAACTCCGGTATAAATTGTGGCAATGCCAAAAGTCAGCCGTTGTTCTTCCACAGAGGCGAATCCGGCATTACGAAGCCGGAGTATGAAATCTTTCCCTTCCGGGAAACGCATGACCGTATCGGGAAGATATTGATACGCCTCTTTATCCTTGGAAATAAGTCGGCCGACCATTGGCAGGATATGTTTGAAATAAAAGAAATAGAACTGTTTCATCGGAAATATTTGCGGACGGGAAAATTCCAGAACAACGATCTTTCCGTCCTTGCGTAGAACCCGGTTCATCTCTGAAAGACCTTTGTCCAGATCCTCAAAATTACGGGCGCCAAAAGCAACAATAGCAGCGTCAAATCGTCCTGTCTCGAAGGTTAAGTTTTCCGCCTCGCCGGACTGGAGTTGAATTGTTTTTGCAAGTTGGCGACGCGCGATCTTTTTTCTTCCAATATCCAGCATCTGCTCAGAAATATCGACGCCAATCACCTCTTCGGGATGCAGGCGCATGGCGGCAAGCGCAAAATCAGCCGTTCCTGTCGCAACATCCAGAATGCTTTTAGGTTGTTGAGAAGTTAAGGTTTGAATTGCTGCGCGCCGCCAATACAGATCCACACCGCCGCTAAGGAGATGATTAAGAAGGTCGTATCGTAAAGCAATATTGTCAAAGAGTGAACGTACGTATTCTTTTTGCATAACGTGTATAATATACTAAAACTTTGCTTCTTGCGGAACGATAAATTGATTATGGAAGAAACTCTTTCAGTTTTATTCCCTGAAGAACAATTTGTTTTTATGACAATTCTTCTTCCTCAATTCGACCATGCACAACCGGAGAAACATATCCAACATTATTTGTTGGTCCCTGGAATACACCGGAAGAACTTTCTGAAGTATTCCTTGGCTGAATATTCAGCCTCATCATGTAAAATCAAAAATCGCTGGCGGCGGAAAGGATATTATCAAATATTTGGTAACAAGAACGATGGGATGTTAAACAATAATAGTTTCGAAGTAGACAAGGCAGGTCATTTCTCAACTCACATTTTCTGCTTCCTCACATTAAATGGACTGATAGATTGGGGTGAATTTGACGATACAAAAACTAATCATCATCATGAGTTACACTCTTTTTACGTAATTGCTTCCGTTGTCCCGACTTCTTCTTTTCCTCAACCCGGCGGATCTTTGACGAACGGGTAGGTTTGGTAGCAAACCTTTCCTTCTCTTCAACGGCGGCATCAGAAACCATCTCTACCAATTTATCGATCGCCGACTGTTTGTTTTGCCACTGGCTTCGCGATTCCTGAGAGACGATCCTTAAAGCATTGGTGCGGTCCAGCTTGTTCGCCAATTTTCTCTTGATGCGGCTTTTGGTTTTTCCATCACACACTATTCCATCGACGTCTAAGACCAGCTCAACTCTCGTCGAAACTTTATTGACGTTCTGTCCCCCTTTGCCGCCGCTGCGCGAGAACTTTACTGTAACGGCTGAGACAGGAATGGTAATTTTATTATTGACGCAAATATCTTCCATATATAAAAATACCGCCGTAACCTGGCGGTATGTTATTGCTTACACCATTGAAGGTTTAAAAATACTTTAATTGCCGACAAACTCAACGATATCTTCACCGCCATCAACACCGATCGTATTTCCGGTAATGAAGAATGCATCTTCATGAGAGAGCAACGAAATAGCTTTTGCCACTGCTTCGGGCGTTGTGAGTTGTAGTGACGGATTCTTTGAGCGGGCCAGATCCAGCATTTTTTTGGAGCCCGGAATCTTTGCTAACGCCGCTGTCTCCGTAACACCGGCCATAATCGCATTGCATGTTATACCATACGGTCCAAGTTCAAGGGTCAACTGACGGATATACGCTTCCGAGGCAGCCTTTGCCGCTGAAACAGCACCGTAGTCCGGGAATTGCGAGTGACCGCCGGAACTTGTCATGGTATAAATTCTGCTCCCCTTTTTCAAAAATCCTTTATTGAATGTACTCTGCGTCCAATATACCAGTGCATTCGCCATGACATCCATCGTCATTTCAATCTGCGCCTGTGTCAGTTGATTCTTCGGATCCTTGGAAACGAACGGTTTTAGTGATCCGAAAGCCAGAGAATGCATCAATACTTTCACCTGAGATTCGGGTGATGTCATCTGCTTTTCAAGGGAGTCTATCACTTCTTTTCTTTTCTCAGCATCCGTAGCGTTGACATTAAAGAAGAGTGTTTTTACACCAAATGCTTCGCAATCGGCCTTTACCTTTTCTGCATTCGGGATCGTTGCCGCCCGGTCAAAATGGACGCCGCAAATGTTCATACCACGACTGGCCAGTTCTACGGCAGTTGCGCCGCCAAATCCGCTTGATGCGCCTAAGATCAATGCCCAATCGGTGTTTTTGAATCGATAATCTATTGCCACGATGAAGTTTCCTTTTGAATTGTGAACATTACGGACTAAAAATACAAAGTTTTACGGGCTGAAACAACTTATTCTACCGTAACACTTTTCGCCAGATTCCTCGGCTGATCGACATTGCATCCCCGTTTCACAGCGATATAATATGCAAGTAACTGCAACGGAATCACATTGACAATCGGAGAGAGTATATCAATTGTCTGCGGCACAATAATAATATGGTCCGCCAGCGATTTAATCCTCGGATCGTCATCATTCACGATAGCAATTACCTTCCCTTTTCTTGCTTTTACCTCCTGAATATTGGAAATGATCTTGTCGTATGTGCTGTCCTTTGGAGCGATAACAACAACGGGCATATTTTCATCGATCAACGCAATCGGTCCGTGTTTCATCTCCGCCGCCGGATATCCTTCCGCATGGATGTACGAGATCTCCTTCAGTTTCAGAGCACCTTCAAGTGCAACAGGGAAATTCAGTCCGCGTCCAAGGTACAAGAAGTTATTGGAATTCTTGAATTCTTCGGCGATCGATTCGATATGCGAGGTCTCTTCCAAAATTTTCTGGATCTTGTTCGGCAGATCGAGCATCTCTTTGCACATGATCTTTGCCGATTCCTCGGAAATAGCATTCCGCTGCCGCGATATCAGCAACGTCACAAGCGAAAGAACCACCAGCTGTGACGTGAAGGCTTTCGTCGATGCAACACCGATCTCCGGTCCCGCATGGATATACACGCCGCTCTGACTTTCCCGCGCAATTGTGCTGCCGACAACGTTACACACACCAAGAACTGATGCTCCTTTCTTCTTTGCTTCGCGCAGCGCGGCCAGTGTATCGGCCGTCTCTCCGCTTTGGCTGATCAGAAAAAGTACATCGGTTGGTTTGATGATAGGATTACGATACCGGAATTCGGATGCATATTCCACTTCAACCGGCACTTTTGCATACTGCTCAAGCATGTACTCTCCGACCAGACCGGCATGCCACGATGTTCCGCAGGCAGTGATGATGATCCGCTGAGCATTCTCCAGCAAAAGCATAACATCGTTGAGTCCGCTTAATTTCGCATTCCCTTCTTCCAGCAGCACGCGTCCGCGCATGGAATTACGGATCGTCTCCGGTTGTTCCATGATCTCTTTTAACATAAAGTGATCGAAACCGCCTTTTTCGATCTCTTCGATATCAAAGGTCACTTCATGGATCTGTTTGATCTTTTCAATATTGTCGATGGTCTTTGTCTCAAAATTTTCACGGGTGAGAACGGCGATCTCTCCATCTTCAAGATACACCACCTGCCGCGTGTACGGGATAATCGCTGCGGCATCAGACGCAACAAAATGTTCATTCTCACCGACACCAATGATGAGAGGACTTCCTTTTCGCGCGGCAATAATCTTATCCGGTTCCTGAGACGACACAACGGCAATTCCATACGTTCCTTCCACTTGCCGTAAAGCGAGACGGACCGCCGTTTCCAGATCGCCCGATACTTTTTTCATCTCTTCAATAAGAAGGACCAGCGCCTCTGTGTCTGTCGCTGATCTGAATTTGTAACCGAGTTTCTCCAATTTGGTCTTGATCGCCTGATAATTCTCGATGATACCATTGTGGATCATCGAGATCGTACCGTCATTACTTGTGTGCGGATGAGAATTGATATCGCTCGGTTCGCCATGTGTTGCCCAGCGCGTATGTCCAATGCCGATCGTTCCTTCAAAATCCTTTTGAGGAACATTTTTTTCCAACTCACTCACCTTACCGACTTTTTTCTGTACGAGCAGTTTCCCGTCGCGGAGAATAGCCACGCCGGCGGAATCATATCCGCGATATTCCAGTCGTTTGAGCCCATCAAGCAGCATGGGAAGAGCATTCTTGCTACCGATATATCCTACAATTCCACACATATATTTCCCTTATTTTGTCATTCCGATAATTGCCAACATCCGGCCTGACCCTTTGCCGTCACGCCGGTGTGAGTGATACAATCCATTTTCAATGGTACACTCCTTGTGCACCTCAATATTGGAATTTCGCACTCCACATTCAAGAAGTTGTATTGCATTTGCCAGTTTTACATCGAGAAGATATTTACCGTTCGGCAGTACAGAAGAACACCGTTCAGGAAATTGAGACGCGACTTCTTCCCCAACTTCATAACAGCATTTTCCGGCAGAAGGACCTATAAACGCTACAATTTCAGCCGGATCACAGTTATAATCATTTTTCAACTGCAGAACTGTTTTTTCCGTAATTCTACCAGCCGTACCGCGCCATCCGGCGTGAATGCCGGCAATAATATTTTCCCGTGGATCATAGAGCATCACCGGTGTACAGTCGGCTACGCTAATCGACAAAAAGATATTCCTTTTCCCTGTGATCAAAGCATCACAATTTTCGTTGATCCCTGACTGATTGACGGTGACAATATTCACGGTGTGCTGCTGGCGCGTAAAGGCAACGTGATCTTCCGAAATCCCAAGTTGCGCAAAAAAACGTTTCCGATTTTCCTTCACATCATCCGGATTGTCGTTAACATGAAAACTCAAGTTCAGCCCCAAGGTCCCACTGCTGACCCCGCCGCTGTTCGTGCTCATGCCAAAAAGGATCTCTGGAAACCGTTTGAATATTTCGGAACGGACGATAGTCATCAGTAGAGAATCATCTTTCCATTATTGCAGATCCCAACGGCTTTCCCTTTAAGAGTGCGGCCGTTAAAGGGGGAATTCTTGGATTTCGAATTGAATTTTGAGATCTCAACATCCCATACAATATTCGGGTCGATGAATGTAAGATTCGCCGGTTCGCCTTCTGCAATGCGTATCTCTTTGCCGATGATCTTCCGCGGATTGACGGAAAATTTTTCGATCAATTGATTCATGGTGAGAAATTGTTTCTCCACCAATTCAGTGATGGAAAGTCCGATCGCCGTTTCAAGTCCGACAATACCGAACGGCGCCTGAATATAATCAACTTCCTTCTCATCCAGTGAATGCGGCGCATGATCTGTGGCTATGACGTCAATCGTTCCGTCCTTCAGACCATCTTTGATCGCATCGACATCTTTCTGCGTACGAAGCGGAGGATTCATTTTGGTATTGGTATCGTACGTACGAACGATTTCCTCGGTCACCGTAAAATGATGCGGTGTCACTTCACATGTTACCTTGATCCCTTTTTTCTTCGCTTGGCGGACAAGGTCAACGGAAACAGCCGTGCTCATATGGCAGACGTGATACCGGGAATTGGTATATTCCGAGAGCAGAAGATCGCGGGCAATCATAATCTCTTCGGCGACACCGGGAATTCCCGGGAGGCCAAGTTCTGTCGAGACCCTTCCTTCATTCATTACGCCTCCGTGAGAAAGCTCAGGAATTTCGCAATGTTGCATTACCGGTACGTTGTACATATTCGCGTATTCCAACGCCCGCCTCATCAGGTTCGCATCGGAAACCGGCGCACCGTCATCGCTCAAGCCCACTGCACCGGCATGAACAAGTTCCGCTATCGGCGCAAGAGTCTTCCCCTCCCGCGACTTACTAACGGAAGCGATCGGAAAAACATCCACGATACCGCCGTGGGCTTTCTTTCCCTGAGTCATAATGAATGTTACGATCGACTCATCATCGATGGCCGGATTGGTATTCGGCATGCAGCAGACAGCCGTAAAGCCGCCGTACGCGGCCGACCGTGTGCCGGTTTCGATTGTTTCTTTGTGCTCGTAACCCGGTTCACGCAAATGCACGTGAATATCGATAAATCCCGGCGCAATGATCTTGTTGCTAAGATCGACCGTTTTGTAATCGCTTGAAGCCGGTATCTTTGATTTGATTGAAGCAATTTTCCCGTCTACGATGAGCATATCGACGATCTCATCTCTTTTGGACGTAGGATCGACCAATCGGCCGTTCTGTAATAATATTTTTTCAGTCATAATTTTCCTTCAAGATTATTCCGTAGCACCAAGTAAATAGAGAACTGCCATTCGTATGGCGACGCCGTTCAAGACCTGTTCAAGAATAACCGAATGAGGCCCGTCGGCAACATCCGCCGAAAGTTCAACGTCGCGATTGATCGGTCCGGGATGCAGGATCGTGATCGGTTTATCCACTTTATCCAAACGTTCCTTCGTCACTCCAAAATATCGATGAAACTCTCTCAGCGAAGGGAAAAATCCTCCGGCCTGCCGTTCCAGTTGGATCCGCAGAACGTTCAGAGCATCGACCTTAGGAAGGACATCGTCGATGTGATGATAGACATCCACGCCAAGTTTATCGATATCCCTCGGAATAAGTGTAGCAGGACCGCAGACCGAAACTTTTGCTCCCATTGTTTGCAGTCCAAAGATATTCGAACGCGCCACGCGGCTATGCAGCACATCACCGACGATGCAAACATGAAGACCTTCAAGTTTTCCGAATTTTTCACGGAGCGTATACATATCCAGCAGGCCTTGAGTGGGATGTTCGTGCTGACCGTCGCCGGCATTGATGATATTGGCATTGATGACTTTGGAGAGAAAATCTGATGTCCCCGCCGCGTTATGCCGGATCACCACCATATCGATCTTCATTGCTTCAATATTGCGCGCCGTGTCTTTCAGTGTTTCGCCCTTTGTCACGCTTGAGGATGATGCGGCGAAACTGAGAACATCCGCGGAAAGACGTCGTTCAGCAAGTTCGAATGATGTCCTTGTGCGAGTCGAATTTTCGAAGAAGAGATTGACGATCGTTTTTCCCTGGAGCGTAGGAACTTTTTTTATCGGACGATTGAGAATTTCTTTGAAAGAAATTGCCGCATCTAAAATTTGCCTGATGTCATCCGAAGGCATCCCCTGCAATCGCAGTAAGTGACGACTAGTAAGAGCCATTATGCATTCTCTCCTTCCTTCTCGTGAAGATAGACCGCATCTTCGCCATCGATCTCGGTCATCATCACTTGAATCTGCTGTGAATATGATGTTGGAATATTCTTGCCGACAAAATCCGCTTTGATCGGCAGTTGACGGTGGCCGCGGTCAATCAGGACGGCCAGTTGAATACTTGCGGGTCGTCCGATATCCATCAGCGCGTTCAGTGCGGAGCGAACCGTTCTTCCCGTATAAAGCACATCGTCGACCAATATGATGTTCTTATTGCCGATATCGTACAGAATGTCTGTCGTTTTCAGCAGTGGCTGGTTGATCTTTCCCCGAAGGTCATCGCGATACAATGTAATATCCAAACTGCCGATTGGTATTTGGACATTTTCCATTTGAAAGATCTTTTGAGCAATTCTCTGGGCGAGGAAATCGCCTCTCGTACGAATACCGACGATTCCGAGCGTTTCCGCCCCTTTATTTCGTTCGATAATCTCGTGTGCTAATCGATTGACGGTACGGACAAAACCTTTTGCATCAATAACGTTTTGTTTCACCATATAAAAAAACCTCCGGTTCTCTTGTTAACGCTGAGAAGGAGGTGCAGATGCGGAGAGTACTTCATAAGTGCTCCTTTCCTACCTCTCGGGATAGAATTAAAGGAAATAGTGGATTACAACTCACATAAAATAATGAAACTTATAATTCGATGCAACTAGTTTGCTTGCAACTGACGCTGCCAGTTCTCGTCATGCAGTTCGCTGCGATGAGTTGAATGGAGCAGAATATAATCGGAAAAACCTGTTCTGTCGCCAAAGATAAACTGCACGCCGCCCTGGATGGAATTATACGACCAGACTTCGTACGGTTTCTTATCCAGTTCATTGGCATGGCGTTCTATGTCATCCGGCGTGCCGTAAACGATATACACGCGTCCCCTGTCCGTTTTCCATCCTTCGCGGAATCCAGTCTTATACTGATTATTGGCATACGCAACGCGCTTAAAGTATTCCTGTTTTTGTTCATTTTGCGGTGTTGATCTGTCCTCGTCGCGGTTGGACCAGAATTCGAACAACGCCTTCCTTTTCGCCTCGATCGTACTGTATTTTTTGTACCGATCGATCTCTCCCTTCGTTGCGATATACCGTGATTGTTCAAACTCTTTATCGATCTCCTGCTCGCTCATTGTGGCATATTCTGAAGCATCAACGCTGTTCGAGGCACTGTTCACAACCGTATCATTCGGCAGAGAAGGATTGTAGACGAAGAATTTTTTCACAGAAGAATATTGCCGGTTATCGACAGAATCGGTAACTATGTAGTTGAACGTATATACGCCGGTGCGCAGCGAATTCACTTTCATCATACCGACTTCAACATTCGAGTCGTTAACGCGCCGTTTCTTCTTCTCGTGATTGATCACTTCCTTACCGATGGCATTGGAAATGATCGCTTTCGTATAATAATAATCAGCCTGATTCTTCCGCAGATTATAGGCTTCAAGATAATAGAAGAGAGCCGGCTGCTGCAAACCGAACATCCTGGACGGATTGGGCTTTACTTCAAACGTATTCTTGTAGAATCTGTTTGTGGAATCACGCTCGATCTGATTTATGGACACCGAAAGTTCAATATCGCTCAGCGCGATTGTTTCCTCAGCGAATAGTTTAATATCAACAAGAACGGAAATACTGTCTTTGACCTCTTCGTTGTTCACATCTTTTACGATGATATAGGCCCGGTAAATATCCGGTTTCAGATAAAATCCAAAAACATCCGTGTATGAACGTGAATTTTGCAGCATGGTTGTATCGGTAACGCTGAATGGTATCCTCCATGCCTGCCGCGCAACAATTGAATCATCGACAGAGCGTTTGAATGTCACACTGGAAATCACCTCGCTTTGCAGATCGGGTCCTTTTGGTACGTATTTCAATAATGAGACATCAAAGGCATAATAGAATTCAATGTATACATGCTGAGAATCTCCGCGGAATTTTGATATGTCATATTGGATTTTAAAGTCCGGCCGTTGCTGCGCAAACAATGAAACGGAGATAACCAAAGCAGCAAGTAATTTTTGATATACGTTCATACGATCTCTCTTGAATAGTCTAACATCAGCATGCGTTACTTCTTACCAAATATACGCATTGCGGTGAATAGAATCATGCATCTTTATCCTGTACAAATACTGTGAGTATCCCGGAGATGATCATCGAACATCCGCCGAGCACAAGTGCATTTATCGCTTCGTTACGCAGAAAAGTGTGCATGACAAATCCGAGGATTCCTGCCGCTGCAATCTGCGGTATGACAATAAAGAAATTGAATATTCCCATATAGACACCCATCTTCTTCGGAGGAAGCGCTCCGGCAAGGATCGCGTACGGCATTGAAAGGATGCTCGCCCACGCTATACCGATACCGATCATCGATATCAGTAACATTTTCGGATCGGTGATAACATAGAAGGAGGCCAAACTCATTCCGCCGATAACAAGACAAAGCATATGAACCGTCTTTCTGCTTGTCCTTTTTGCAATAACGGGGATCAGGAATGCCGCCGCCGCCGCAAAACCATTGTACGCTGCGAACAGAACACCCACCCAGTCGGCCCCCTCATTATACATAAACGACGTCGGATCGACCGTCTTATAAATATGACTTGTCACCGCACTGGTCGTATAGATCCACATGCAAAAAAGTGCAAACCATGAAAAGAACTGCACAACAGCCAACTGCCGCATAGTTTTCGGCATTTCTTTTAAGCTCACAAGAATCTCTCTCACTCCGGCAACAAGACCTTTGCTCTCCTCTTTCTCGCGCTCAAATAATTCCAGATCGTGAGGAGGATATTCTTTGGTACGAAATACTGTCCAACTTACTGCGCCGATGAATGCTACGCCTCCGGCATAGAACGAATAGATCACCGAATGCGGTATCTCTCCTGCCGGAGCACTGTTGCTGATTCCAAACCAATTCGTCAGAACGTACGGCAGTGCCGATGCAACAATTGCTCCAATTCCAATAAAAAAACTCTGCACTGCAAAACCAGTCGTCCGCTGTTCGGACGGCAGCAGGTCGGCAACCAATGCACGGAACGGTTCCATGGAAATATTGATCGAAGCATCCATCACCCACAGCATGAAGGCAGCAAACCACAGATACGGAGAATTCGGCATTACGAACAACGCTGCCGTGGCAAGGATCGCACCGACGAGAAAATACGGCCGGCGTCGGCCCAGTTTCCCCCAGGTTCGGTCGCTTAAATAGCCGATGATCGGCTGCACGATCAAACCGGTTGTTGGAGCCGCGATCCAGAGTATCGGAATATCGTCAATACTAGCGCCGAGCGTCTCGAAGATACGGCTGACATTGGCATTTTGAAGAGCAAAACCAAATTGAATACCAAGAAATCCAAAACTCATATTCCAGATCTGCCAAAAATTTAAGCGGGGTTTTTCCATAATAGCGTATGTGTGTTGTTGTTGAATGGTTTAGCGGAACAATTCCACCGAAGTTATCCTTTTACGCTGCCGAGCGTCAGACCTGAAACAAGATATTTACTGAGTACTAAGAACAATACGACCACAGGAACGGTAACGAGCATTGATGCTGCGCCGTACAATCCCCATTCCGTGCTCATATTCGACTCGAATGATTTTAACCCGATTGGCAGGGTCCACATAGCAGTATCCTGAAGGATCTGAGCGGCAACCACATATTCCGTCCACGATGACATGAATGAAAAGAGTGCAGTAATAACTAGCGCTGGTGCAGCAAGCGGCAGCACGATCAAGTAGAATGTCTGGAACTGGCTGCAACCGTCAATTCTCCCTGCTTCTTCCAAACTGGAAGGGATCGTATCGTAAAATCCCTTCATCTGCCAAACGCAAAACGGCAGTGCCGTTGCAGAATACATGATCATGATTCCCAGATAACTGTTGATAAGACCAAGGTTGACGAGCATAATGTACATCGGCAGCAATAACATCGTTGCCGGAAACATCTGCGTAACAAGCATGCTTTGCATCGCCGCTTTTTTCCCCACAAATTTGTACCGGGAAAAACCGTAGCCGGCTGTTGCCGCGAGTATAACACCGGTGAGCGTCACCGACGACGTAATCAAAAGGCTGTTCCACATCCACAATAAAAAATCGGTCTTCACGAAGAGATTGATATAGTTGGCGATCGTTGCATTGTCCGGAATGATCTCGAGCGAAGTGGATAATAAACGGTCGGCAGGTCTCAGCGACACGGTCAGCACTTGCGAAACGGGATAGATGGAAATGATGCAAAAAATTATCAGAACGACATATGAAAATGTCACTCGAATTAATTTTTTGGTATGTGATTTGGTCATAGTGTTATAGTTTAACAACTGCTATTGATTAATAAACTGCTTCCGTCACTTTCGTTTTCCGCATAAATACGACGCTGAAAATAAGCAGAATGAAAAAGATGATCATTGAAAGTGCTGCCCCATATCCGTACCGATAAAAATTAAATGCTGCTTTATATACGAAAGAGACCAAGATATGCGTGCTGTCCGACGGTTCACCGGCGTTACTGACGAGCCAGATGATGTTCAGATTATTGAATGTCCAGATCGTCCCGAGCGTTATCGCGGGAACCATCACCGGCTTGATCAGCGGAAGGGTTATAGTCCTCAATTTGTGATACCACGATGCCCCATCGATATCCGCCGCCTCATACAGATCGTGCGGAATGCTCTGCAGTGCGCCGAGGGCGATCACCATCATAAACGGAAAGCCAAGCCACACATTGGTAATGATCGCGGCGGCAAAGGCCTCTGTTGGACTGCGCAGCCATTCCACGGCAGGCAATCCCACTTTTCCGAGGATCTGGTTGATACTTCCATATTCATAGTTGAACATTCCCCGCCACGTTAATGCAACAATCAGCTGAGGCACAGCCCAGGGAAGAACCAGTATCGTCCGGAAGATCCCTTTACCGCGGATCTCTTTTTGGTTCAACACCAGCGCAAGAAAAACACCGATCACAACATGGAAGAACAGATTCACTATTGTCCAGATGACCGTTTTAATGAAGATCACATAAAAATCGGGCTGCGACGGCTCCGTAAATACTTTTGCGTAATTCCTGAAGCCAACTATTTCCCAGTCCTTGATATGACGCAGGTTCATATTGGAAAGAGAAATGATCACATTATAGACAAATGGATAGACAACAACACCAAGAAGGATGATCAATGCGGGAGTGACCAGGAAAAAAATAAAGATCTTTTGACGTAGTGATTGGTTCATATCATTCGTTCATTTCTTTTATTCGTTGAACCGCCTGCATCTGCATATCCGTAACGGCCTGTTCGGGAGATTTTGAACCGGCAAGCACGGCCTGATAACTTGGCCGCATTGCATCCCATATTGCACGCAGTTCGGGAACAACCGGCATCGGATTGCCATGTTCTATCTGTATCTGGGAATTCCGTAAAATTTCATTTGACTGCACAAATTTACTGTTGATCACATTCTTGTTCGTCGGCATCGTGTAGAGCGTCTTTGTCGCTTCCATTTGATTCTCTTCGGACATCAGATATTCAATCAGGTTTATCACCCACTTTTTCTTTTCATTGGTGATATTGGCGTTGATGGAAAACCCTTTCGGCGAGACCATCGTTCCGCACCATATGCCGGTTGACGTGATCAGCGGCAGCGAGCAACCATCCGTCTATTGTGGCCGTAAGCCCCCAGGCACCTGTAACCAACTGGTTCATTGGTGATGACTTTCACCACAATGGGGCGTTATTCATTATGGATGCATTTAGTTTCTATTCACCATTGGGATCAGGGTTTGGTTTACCACATCCCAAACCAACAACTGAAAGTCCAGCCAGTACGGGTTTTCGCGACCACGACAATTACAAGTTCTATCTCGAAACCGGGGCACTTCCCAATTTTTCAAAGTTGACAGGCGACAGTGTGGCATTCTGGAAG
>CAJBTU010000126.1 GCA_903958625.1 uncultured Ignavibacteriota bacterium
GACTGCGAACGGCCGTCCCGGTATCCATCACGTTATGGCACGCACGCTGAAGGATGCCTTCTGCCGTTACAAAACCATGAGCGGATTCCAGGTCCACCGGAAAGCCGGATGGGATACACATGGTCTGCCGGTGGAGATCGAAGTGGAAAAACAGATCGGGATCAAACATAAAGATGAAATCCTGGCATATGGTGTCGAGAAATTCAACCAAATGTGCCGTGAATCTGTGTGGAAGTACAAGGTAGACTGGGAAAAGTTGACTCGTGAAATGGGATATTGGGTCGATCTCAATGATCCGTATGTTACATTCGAGAACAATTATATCGAATCGATATGGTGGGCGCTCAAACAGTATTACGAAAAGGAAATGATCTATCGTGGATACAAGATACAGCCGTACTGTCCGCGGTGTGAGACACCACTGTCGTCCCACGAGGTTGCTCTTGGATATAAAGACGTCAAAGATCCAAGTGTGTATATTAAAATGAAATTGAATGGTGAAGCGAACACTTATTTTTTGGTGTGGACCACTACTCCCTGGACACTTATTGCCAATGTTGCACTCGCTGTGCATCCGGCAATCGATTATGTAAAAATCGAGTTGCTTATTCCGGACGGAGAGACAACAAAACCTACCGGTGAATTTTTGATTCTTGCAAAAGCGCGACTGGATGTTTTGAAAGAAAAATATTCCATTGTTGCTGAGTTCAAGGGAGCAGATCTTCTTGGGAAAGAGTACGGAAGGATATTCGACTATCATCAGGTAAAAGAAAAAGGATGGTACGTTGTTGAAGGAAGTTTTGTAACGACGGATTCTGGTTCCGGTATCGTTCATATGGCTCCGGCCTATGGTGAAGACGACTATCAAACATGCCGGAAGTACGGATTGCCGACTATTCACCCCGTGAACAAATCGGGTGAATTTGAAGATGCGGTAACGGATTTCAAAGGCAAGTTTGTGAAGGATGCGGATGCCGACATTATTTTGAATTTGAAAGAACGGCAAATCCTTTATAAGAAGGAACAATATCAGCACAGTTATCCTCATTGCTGGCGTTGTTCATCGCCATTGCTCTATTACGCCCGAACATCGTGGTATATCAGCACCACAAAATATGCCGCACGGATGATCGAGTTGAACAAGCAAATCAATTGGATCCCGAAGGAAGTTGGCGAAGGCCGCTTTGGAAATTGGCTGGAAGAGAATAAAGACTGGGCGCTTTCCCGCGACCGTTATTGGGGCACGCCGCTGCCGATCTGGCTTTCAGAGGATGGAAAAGAAATGAAATGCGTCGGAAGTTTTGACGAATTGATCGGTGCAGAATGGCTTGATGAAAAGGGAAATCCGACCGGGAAGATCTTTACGAAGGATGAGATTAAAACCCTTGATCCCCATAAGCCGATGGTAGACCGGTTGGCATTTAAAGGTAAGAATGGTGCATACTTGAAACGCACTCCCGAACTGATCGATGTGTGGTTCGATTCAGGAGCTATGCCGTTCGCGCAATGGCATTATCCCTTTGAGAACAAAGAGATTTTTGATAAGGCCTATCCTGCTGATTTTATATCCGAGGGTATCGATCAAACACGAGGATGGTTTTATACGTTGCATTCTATCGGCACATTTTTGTTCGATAAACCGGCATATAAAAATGTTCTGGTTAATGAGTTGATCCTGGATAAGAGCGGACAGAAAATGTCCAAAACGAAGGGCAATACGGTCGATCCTTTCGGTCTTATTGAAAAATACGGTGCAGATGCTACACGATGGTATTTGGTTTCACAGTCACCGGTTTGGCGTCCGACTTTATTCGACGAAGACGGAATAGGTGAAGTTCAAAGAAAGTTTTTCAGTACGCTGGTTAATACATATTCATTCTTTGCATTGTATGCGAATATCGATAAATTCGAATTCAGCGAGGAAGTGATCCCCGTTGCAGAACGGGCCGAGATTGACCGATGGATCATTTCAGCGCTCAATTCGCTTGTAAAAGAATACACGCAGTATATGAATGAATATGATCTGACGAAGGCTTCGCGGGCGATCACGGATTTCACACTGGACAATCTCTCCAATTGGTATGTTCGCCGTAACCGTCGCCGTTTTTGGAAGAGTGAAAAAGGAAAAGACAAGACTGCAGCGTATCAAACATTATATGAATGTCTTGATACGATCGTTAAACTGACCGCGCCGATTGCACCGTTTTTGGCGGACGAGATGTATCGCAATCTGAACTCTGCTACAAAAAAAGAATCGCATACGTCCGTTCATTTAGCAATGCTTCCGGTTATCAATGAGTCTGTGATCGATGCGGCACTCGAGACACGGATGGATCGTGCAATCAGGATCGTCGGTTTGGTCCGTGCGATGCGTATGAAATCGAATTTGAA
>CAJBTU010000127.1 GCA_903958625.1 uncultured Ignavibacteriota bacterium
GGCGTGTCGGGGCAAATCCCATTCGGTAAACCACGTTGTCCAATCGCAGCTCAAGCAGCTTCACCAAATTGTCGCCGGTCTTACCTTTCATATGGCTCGCTTTTTCAAAGTAATTCCTGAACTGCCGTTCAAGAACGCCATAGATATATTTCATTTTCTGTTTTTCTTTCAACTGCAGGCCATATTCAGAAACCTTTGTACGTTTTCCTTTGCCATGCTGGCCAGGACCGTACGGACGGCGTTCCATGAATTTGTTCGCTTTGCTGCTAAGCGCAATTCCTAATTTACGGGATTGTTTTGTTACTGAACCGGTATTACGTGCCATTCTGTTTTAATTTCCTTATTGAAAAAATAAAAAATTACACTCTACGTCGTTTCGGCGGTCGGCAGCCGTTGTGCGGAATTGGCGTCATATCACGGATGATCGTGACCTCAAGACCTGCGGTTTGCAGGGAACGAATCGCTGCTTCACGACCTGAACCCGGACCTTTAACGAACACTTCTACTTTTCGAAGTCCAAGATCGTAAGCTTCTTTTGCTGCGGCCTCTGCGGAAACCTGCGCAGCGAACGGAGTGTTCTTGCGCGAACCTTTGAAAGCGTTCTTTCCTGCGGATGACCAAGCGATGGTGTTGCCGTAGGTATCGGTGATCGTTACAATGACATTGTTGAATGTCGCTTTCACGTACACTTTTCCGTTCACGTCAACGTGAATTTTTTTCTTCTTTTTTGCCGCAACTGTCGGCGCTGATTGTTGTTTAGCCACGATATTCCTTTCAGGGATCTAATTACTTTTTAGCGATTGCTTTTTTCTTTCCTGCTACAGTCTTACGTTTGCCTTTTCGTGTACGCGAGTTTGTCCGCGTGCGCTGCCCGCGAACAGGCAGGCCTTTACGATGACGCAGTCCGCGATAAGCCCCGATGTCCATTAAACGCTTAATGTTCATCTGGTTTTCGGCACGCAGTGCACCTTCGGTTTTATAATCCGTTTGGATGATTGTACGGATCTTATTAATTTCTTCATCCGTCAACGAACCGATCTTCTTATTTTCATCCACTCCTGCTTTTGCAAGAATCTCTTTTGAAACGGTATCACCGATTCCGAAGATGTATGTCAATCCGATGACGGAACGTTTATTTTTTGGTAGATCTACGCCAGCGATACGAGCCACTGATTACTCTCCTAAATTTTAACCTTGACGTTGCTTGTGTTTTGGATTTTTCTTGCAAATGACCATCACTTTGCCTTTGCGGCGGATGATCTTGCAGTTTTCACAGATCTTCTTTACTGATGCGCGAACTTTCATTGTCGTCCCTTTTTAACACTTATTTGTATCGATACGTAATTCTGCCTTTTGTCAAATCATACGGTGAAAGTTCCACCGTTACTTTGTCGCCAACCAGAATTTTAATGTAGTGCATGCGCATCTTGCCGGAGATATGCGCAAGAATTTCATGTCCATTGTCCAGCTTTACCCGAAATGATGCGTTCGGCAATGTATCTGAAATTACCCCGTCAATTTTTATTGCGTCTTGTTTTGCCATTAATTATAGATTGTCAACACTTCTGCTTTGCCTTTGCGAACAACCACTGTGTACTCATAGTGCGCTGAAGGTCTTCCGTCTTGCGTAACGATCGTCCATCTATCCGGAGCCGTAATTACTTTGAACGTTCCCGCATTTACCATCGGTTCAATAGCGAGAGTCATTCCTTCTTTCAGCACCGTTCCTTTTCCTGGCTTACCGTAATTTGGAACCTGCGGATCTTCATGCAACTCTCTTCCTACCGCATGCCCTACCAGATCCCTTACCACTGAAAATCCTTCCGACTCAACAAGCGACTGAACAGCGTGTGCTATATCCCCGATTCTATTTCCTTCAATTGCCTGTTCAACGGCTCGATCAAGTGAATCTTTTGTTACCCTCATCAATCTTCTCTTCTCTTCACTCACTTCGCCAACGGGAAATGTAAAAGCGCCATCTCCATAGAATCCGTTCTTCTTTGCACCGACGTCGATCGAAACAATCTCTCCCTCTTTCAGCACTCTTTTCCCGGGAATCCCATGAACAACTTCACTGTCGATTGATATGCACAATGTCGCAGGGAAAAGATTTTTTGGATCTGAACCATATCCCTTGAACGCCGGTTCTGCGTTGCAACTTCTTATGTAATCTTCTGCTAACGAATCGAGCTGCGCAGTTGATACTCCCGGCTTCACTTGTGTCCTGATCAGCTTGATCACGTCGCCAACAATTCTGCAACTCTCTCGCATCAATTCTATTTCAGCTGCAGATTTAATACTTACTGCCATTACCGACCAATACGGCCCTTGATCTTGCCGCTCTTCATAAATCCATCGTAATGTCTCATCATCAAATGGGATTCAATTTGCTGCAGTGTATCGAGAGCTACACCTACCGAGATTAACAAACTTGTCCCGCCAAAAAATGAAGCAAAGCTTGATGTAATGCCGAACTTTACCATAAATGCCGGCAATATTGCAATAATTGCCAGGAAGATGGAGCCAGGCAGCGTAATTTTTGTCAAAATATTATCGATGAAGTCGGACGTATGTTTTCCGGGACGAATACCGGGAATGAATCCGCCGTTCTTCTGCATATTGTCAGCAACATCGTTCGGGTTAAATGCAATCGCCGTATAAAAATAGGTAAAGAATACAATCATCAATCCGTAGAAGAACGAATATGTCAACGACGTATAGCTAAGATAACCGGATATGGACCCGACAAATTCGCTTTCCGGAAAAAATGTCAATATTGTACTCGGAATGAACATCAACGACTGAGCAAAAATAATTGGCATAACACCGGCAGTGTTCACGCGCATCGGAATATATTGCGTCACTCCTCCATACACCTTACGACCCACGAGACGTTTTGCATATTGAACCGGAATACGCCGAGTTCCCTGCGTCACCATGATTACACCCGCAACGATCAGCAGCATCAAACCCCAAATAATCAATTCAACGATAATTGGACGGGCACCAGAACTCACCAATTCAATTTCACCTATCACCGCATGAGGAAATCGAGCGATGATCCCGATAAAAATAATCAACGAAATGCCATTACCAAGTCCTCGTTCGGTGATCTGCTCTCCAAGCCACATCATAAACATTGTGCCGGCAGTCAAAAAAATCATCGTGCTGAAGGAAAAGAAAAAACTCTGTACTTCAACGGGAACAATTGGAATTCCATTAGCGTTCAAACTTCCAAGACGAACACTGACACCCCAAGCCTGCAGCAGTGCAATAAATACAGTACCAAAACGAGTATACTGATTGATCTTTTTACGTCCCGTTTCCCCTTCTTTCTGCAACTTCTGAAAGAATGGAACTATAGCACCAAGTAATTGTATTATAATAGAGGCGCTGATATATGGCATGATGCCAAGGGCAAAAATTGCTGCATTACTGAAGGCGCCGCCAACGAATAGATCATAGAGTCCAAATAATGAATTACTATCCTGGTTACGCATGGCTGCAGCAAGAACACCGGCATCAACACCGGGCAGCGTTACGTGAGATCCAATCCGAACAACAATCAACAACCCTGCCGTAAACAGCAAACGAGTGCGAAGTTCTTCGATCTTGAAAATATTCCTGAAACTTTCGGTGAATTTACTCATTGTGAATATTCAGATTAAGTTAAGCAGCAACTTTTTCGTTAGAAATTTCCTTGGTAGAACCGCCTGCCGCGGTGATTTTTTCAACGGCCGTTTTGCTGAACTTGTGTGCGCTTACGGTGAGTTTCGCTTTCAATTCGCCGTCGCCAAGGATCTTCAGGGGCTGGTTCTTATCGGAAACTGCGCCAATCTTGACGAGAATTTCCGGCGTAACAATTCCATCGGTGATTTTCTTATCATCCACCAATTTTTGCAGTGATTCAACATTCATGATCGCATATTCAATACGGTTGCGGGGTGTAAAACCAAACTTCGGCAAACGACGAACAAGCGGCATCTGTCCTCCCTCAAAATTCCGTTTTAGACCGGAACCAGAGCGTGAACCTTGTCCTTTATGACCGCGTGTCGATGTTCCACCGTGCCCCGAACCTTGTCCACGGCCGATGCGTTTTCTTTTTTTGCGGGAACCTGCTGCGTATTTTAAGTTGCTGAGAATATTTGCCATTACTGTCTCCTGTGAAGTACTAACGCCCCGGAGCCGGAGCTCGCATCTTCAGTTGAATATTATGATTTAATTTCTTCTACGGTCACCAGGTGGCGCACCGAGTTGATCATTCCGCGTATTTGCGGAGTCTCTGTATGAACAACGGTATAATTCGGACGGCCGAGGCCGAGCGCTTTGATCGTTGCCTTATGTTTTGCCAGCGTGTCGATAATGCTGACCTTTTGAGTAATTTTAATCTTTTTGGGCGCTGCCATTGTCGCTCACACTTTGTTTAGTTTTGAAAAAGTTCTTGAACGGAAATTCCACGTTCTGCTGCAACCATTCTTGCATCACGCATCGAAAGCAGAGCGCGCAATGTCGCTTTGACAACGTTATGAGGATTTGCCGACCCCATTTGTTTTGTCAGAATATCTTTTACTCCGGCCATTTCCAATACAGCGCGAACGCCTCCGCCGGCGATCAATCCGGTTCCGGGTGCGGCTGGACGAAGTAATACTTTCCCTGCACCGAATTTTCCAAGCGCTTCGTGCGGTACGGTTCCATTGATAAGCGGAACTTTCACGACATTCTTCTTCGCATCATCCGTTCCTTTGGAAATTGCATCGGCAACTTCATTCGCTTTGCCAAGACCGATACCAACATATCCATTGCCATCGCCAACAACAACAATTGCGTTAAAACTGAAACGACGTCCGCCCTTCACCACTTTTGCAACGCGGTTGATGTGCACCAGTTTGTCTTTCAGATCGAGATCACTTGTTTTAATTCGAGCCAAGGTAAATCCTCACATTTATTTTTTTGTTGAATTTTTGCTGTCGTGCCAGGATTCGAACCTAGATTAACGCCTCCAAAGGGCGCTGTCCTGCCATTGGACGACACGACAATAGGACAGCACGACGAGCAGTTTAGAATTTCAATCCGCCTTCGCGCGCACCATCGGAAAAGGCCTTCACGCGTCCATGATACAAATACCCGTTACGATCAAACACGACTGCACCGATATTTTTTTCGATAGCTTTTTTTGCAAGAAGTTTTCCCACCAGCGTGCTCTGTGCAACCTTCGTCTTCACTGCAGCAACTTCTTCTTTAATTTCTTTGGAATTGGTTGAAAGCGAAACAATTGTTTTCCCGGTTACATCATCGATGATCTGACCGTAAATATCGTTCAGACTTCGATAGACGGAAAAACGGGGACGTTCCGTTGAACCAAAAATTTTCTTTTTGATTGTTTGCTTTATCCGTATGCGACGTTTTGTAGTGTCTTTTTTAATCATAATCTCAATTCACAATTTTATTATTTCGAACTTGCAGCTGTTTTACCGGCTTTACGACGGAGCACTTCACCTTCATATTTCACCCCTTTACCTTTATACGGCTCAGGAAGTTTGAACGACCGGATCTTTGCTGCAACAAGACCGACGAGCTGTTTGTCGAAACCGCTAATGACAATGCTTGTTGGAGCCGGTGTTTCAATTTTAATTGAATCAGGAGCACGAAAAATTATCGGGTGCGAAAATCCAAGCGCAAGCGCAAGGTTCTTACCCTTCATTTCGGCTTTGTAACCGACGCCCACTAATTCCAGTTTTTTGGCAAAACCTTCCGCTACACCCTTGATCATGTTCGCGACATTGGCCCGGGATGTTCCGTGAATTGCACGATTCGAACGCTCTTCTGTTTTTCTCGTGATCGTCACTTCGCTGCCCTTGATCTCAATGCCGACGTTCGCATGCAGTTGTGTTTTAAGTTCACCGTTTTTTCCTTTAACGGTAACGACGCCATTGTTCACGGCAATCGTTACACCGCTCGGAACTATGATAAGTTTTTTACCTATACGTGACACGTTCTAAACTCCTTTTTACCAGATAAGGCAGAGCACTTCTCCGCCGACATTTTCTTTTCGTGCCTGTTTATCGGACATCAAACCTTTTGATGTTGACACAATCGCGAGACCAAGACCATTGCTGACACGCGGTAGGTCTTCAACCTGACGATAGACCCGGCGGCCAGGCGTGCTGACACGGCGCGAACCTTTGATCACGTTTGAACCTGCATAATATTTCAATGCTATACGGATCGTGCCCTGTTTTTCATCAGCAACGACATCATATTTGTTGATGAGCTTGTTTTCCGCAAGAATGCGTGTGATTTCCTTCTTCACATTGGAAGCAGGAATTTCAACTTTCTTATGCTTCGCCTGTATCGCGTTGCGGAGGCGTGTAAGATAATCTGCTATTGGATCTGAATGAGCCATTCTAAAACCTTCTCTTAAATTTTACCAGCTTGCTTTCGTAAGACCTGGAATTTTTCCTTCGTGAGCTAATTTTCGAAACGCCATACGACCGAGACCGAACTTTCTGAAATATCCGCGCGATCGACCGGTTTGAAAGCAGCGATTGTGTAATCGTGTCGGATTGCTGTCGCGCGGAAGAAGACGGACGGCATCCATATCGCCTTTTTCGATCAACTCTTTACGAATAGCAGCATACTTTGCCACTAATTTTTCGCGCCTTTTTTGACGAGCAACTGAACTTAATTTTGCCATAGTGTTCCCTTAACTTACTTTCGCTACTGGTTGTTCACGTTTTACAAATGGAACGCCAAACAATTTCAACAATTCCATTGCTTCCATATCTGTGTTCGCTGTTGTTACAAAAGTAATATCCATACCGGAGATCTTCGTTACACGGTCTGCATCGATTTCCGGAAAAATAATCTGTTCTTTAATGCCAAGCGTATAGTTTCCACGACCGTCAAACGACCGGTCGGAAATTCCGCGGAAATCACGAATCTGCGGCATTGCAAGACTAATTAAACGGTCCAGGACTTCATACATCATGTTGCTGCGCAGTGTTACGCGGGCACCGATCGCCAATCCCTGACGAAGCTTAAAATTTGATATAGCTTTTTTCGCTTTGGTTATGGCTGCTTTCTGTCCGGTGATTGTTTCCAATTCTGCAACGGCAACGTCCAGCAATTTTGCATCCTGTGTGGCCTGACCGACACCGATATTCACGGATATTTTTTCAAGCTTCGGAACCTGCATAACGTTCTTATACTTGAACTGTTTCATCATCGCGGGGATGATATCTTTTTTATATTTATCGGAAAGACGCGGATATACGCCAACTTCACGGACTCCCGGTCCTTTCTTTTCTTCTTTTTTCTGCTGCTGTTTTTTTTCTTTTGCCATTGTCGTTTGTTGTTTGCGTGCTACGTTATTCGCGTAACACCGATGAAAAAATTAGAACATTTCTCCGCTCTTCTGAGCGATACGCATTACTTTCTTCTTTCCGCTCACGGCATCCTTGGTACGGGAATAGCCAATGCGGGTCTTTTCTCCAGACTTTGGGTCCTTCAACATAACGTTGGATGAATGGATCGGAGCTTCCTTTTGCACAACGCCACCCTGCGGGTTGCTTTGGGAAGGACGTGTATGGCGTTTCATGATGTTCACGCCTTCAACGATCACTCTGTTTTTTTCAGGAAATACTTTCAGGACTTTTCCCTCTTTGCCTCTGGAATTTCCTGAAATGACTACTACGATATCGTTTTTCTTTACGTGCATGATAAATTCTCTTTCTGAATTACAATACTTCAGGAGCAAGTGAAACGATCTTCATGAATTGACGTTCGCGAAGTTCGCGTGCTACGGGTCCGAAAATGCGCGTTCCGCGTGGTTCATTCTGTGGATTGATCAACACAACAGCATTTTCATCGAAACGAATATAAGAACCGTCTTTGCGTCCAATTTCTTTTGTCGTACGGACCACAACGGCCCTCGATACTTCCCCTTTTTTCACACCGGCACCCGGTATGGCAGATTTCACCGATACCACGACTAGATCACCGACCGACGCATAGCGACGATCATGTCCGCCGAGCACACGGATGCAACGGACTTTCTTTGCACCTGAATTATCTGCAACAACTAAATTGGTTTCTTCTTGAATCATTGTCGTCTCCGGACTATCTAACGTCTATCGATCAATTATTTGGCTTTTGTAACGATCTCGACCAAGCGCCAGCGTTTCAATTTGCTGAGCGGCCGAGTTTCCATGATCTTCACCATATCACCCACACCGGCCTCATTCTTCTCGTCATGAGCATAGAACTTGGTCGTCCGTTTGAAATATTTTTTATATAACGGA
>CAJBTU010000128.1 GCA_903958625.1 uncultured Ignavibacteriota bacterium
AAAAAGACCGTATGTCAAAACGCATTCTTATTCTTTGCACCGGAAACTCCTGCCGCTCACAAATGGCGGAAGGATTTCTCAAATCATTCGATCCATCGTTGGAAGTACTCTCTGCGGGAACAAAAGCGGCGCCAAAAGTTTCTTCCAGGGCAATTAAGGTGATGAGTGAGCTTGGAATCGATATCAGTCATTATTATCCAAAAACAGTCGATCAATTTCTGCCTCTCTCTTTTGATTATGTCATCACGGTCTGCGGCAATGCAAAAGAGACCTGTCCCGTTTTCACCGGAAAAGTAAGAAACCGTCTTCATATCGGATTCGATGATCCTGCCGAAGCAGCGGGAAGCGAAGAAAATATCCTTGCGGTGTTCCGGAGAGTGAGAGATGAAATTAAAAAAGATTTTTACCATTTCTATACAGAAACTATTTCAAAGGATTCACGATGAGCGCCATCTCGGGTAAACTTTCGTTCTTCGACCGGTATTTAACTCTTTGGATCTTTCTTGTTATGGCATTGGGCGTTGCGACCGGTGCGATGTTTCCCGGTATTGCGGGTTTCTGGGATTCGTTCAGTTCCGGCACTACAAATATCCCCATCGCCATCGGTCTTGTCTTAATGATGTATCCGCCTCTCGCAAAAGTAAAATATGAGGAACTGCCGGTCGTGTTCAGAAACGGAAAGATACTCCTTCTTTCGCTTGTGCAGAATTGGATTGTCGGTCCGCTGGTGATGTTTCTGCTGGCAGTCATTTTTTTACCGGACAAGCCTGAATTGATGACCGGAGTGATCCTTGTCGGACTGGCGCGCTGTATCGCCATGGTGCTGGTGTGGAACGATCTTGCGAAAGGCGATTCTGAACTTGCCGCGGGATTGGTGGCATTCAACGCGGTTTTTCAGGTGTTCCTCTATTCCGTCTACGCTTACTTCTTTATTACGCTGCTTCTGCCGCTGTTTGGTTTCCAGGGTGCGGCGGTCAACATTTCCATAGAACAGATCGCCGTAACCGTTCTTATCTACCTCGGTATTCCGTTCGTTGCCGGCATTCTTACGCGGGCAATTCTGCTCCGGTTCAACGACAAAGAGTGGTACCATAGAACATTCGTTCCCAAAATTTCCGTGCTGACCCCCATCGCCCTCCTTTTTACGATCTTCGTGATGTTCTCTCTGAAAGGTGAAAAGATCGTTGAACTTCCGCTGGAAGTCGTGCGCGTAGCAATTCCGTACATCTACTATTTTGCAGGAATGTTTTTCATCACGTTCTTTATCGCAAAACGGATCGGCGCTTCGTACGAAAAAGCGGCGACTGTTTCGTTCACCGCGGGAAGCAACGATTTTGAACTGGCTATTGCCGTGGCTGTTGCCGTTTTCGGCATCAATTCCCAGGTCGCGTTTGCAACGGTGATCGGTCCGCTGGTTGAAGTGCCGGCGCTGATCCTGCTGGTGAATGTATCGTTATGGATAAAGAAAAAATATTTTGATACGGCCGCAACGGCATAATGCCGACATTGCGGTCCTGTTCTTTTCCTACTAATAAGATTTTTTACGCTCCGTTGTTTCAATTCAAAGAATTCTTTTCTGCCGCAGTGAACAAATCTCTCCCAAAACTGAGGATTTGCTCTGGCATACTATATGAGTATATACTCATATAGTCAAACAGACAAACAAAAACGGGACCGCAATGCAGACGTCACGGTATGAATTGAAGGCAAATGTTTTAACCGCTCTCGCGCATCCGAATAGAATCCGGATACTGGAATATTTGAAAGGGGGCGCAAAATGTAATTGTGAGATCGCTCCGGCGCTGGAGTTGGAGCAATCCAACTTATCCCGCCACATGAAAATTCTTGTGCAGGAAAAGATCGTTGTGTCGTGGAAGGACGGATTGCGTGTAAACTACCGTATCGCCGACCAGCGGATTTTCGACATTCTGTCGCTGGCAGGAAAAGTTGCACACGCAGAAGCAAAAACCCGGGTAAAGATTTTAGAAGAACGGTAACTCTTAAGAAAGGATCATCATAATGACTATCAAAGTACTCGGTTCCGGTTGTGCAAATTGCAAAACGTTGGAACAGCGAACCATCGAAGCGATGAAGCAGATGAATATTACCGCCGCCGTTGAAAAAGTGACGGACTATCAGCAGATCGCTTCATACGGGATCATGCGCACACCCGGACTTGTTCTCGATAATAAAATTGTTGTGCAGGGACGCGTGCCTACCGTCGATCAGATCAGGGAAATTTTACAGCAAGAGATCGGCTCGGGAATTGTATGAAGCAAAAGATCGGGATCATCGCCGGACTGCTGATCGTGTGGCTGGCGTTCTATTCCAACCTTGAAACAATAACAGATTTTTTGGTGTACTCTGTGCTTCAATTGGAGAGAACGTCTCCTCTTACGTCGGTCATTTACTTCTTTATCTACGAAGTTCCCAAGGTGCTTTTACTGCTCACACTTATTGTATTTTTTGTCGGCATCATCCGTTCATACTTTTCTCCGGAGAGGACAAGAACCATCCTTGGGGGAAAAAAATTGTTTGCCGGCAATGTGCTGGCAAGTTTGTTGGGAGTAGTAACGCCGTTCTGTTCCTGCTCCGCCATTCCGCTCTTTCTTGGATTTGTGGAATCGGGCATTCCTCTCGGTGTTACGTTTTCATTTCTTATTGCCGCTCCAATGATCAACGAAGTTGCACTGGTATTATTGTTTGGATTGTTCGGGTGGAAAACAGCCCTTCTGTATATGTCCACCGGATTAATGATCGCCATCGTTTCGGGTTACATTATCGGGCGGCTGAAGCTGGAACGGTATGTTGAAGAATGGGTGTACCAGATCAAGGCCGGACACAATGATGTTGCCGAAGAGCAGCTTACGCTCTCCGGCAGAATCGATGCTGGAATTGAAGCGGTAAAGGAGATCGTCGCAAAGGTGTGGGTGTACATTGTTGTTGGAATAGCCATCGGTGCGGTCGTGCACGGATATGTTCCCGCGGATTTTATGGCATCGATCATGGGAAAATCGGTCTGGTGGTCGGTCCCCGTTTCGGTGCTGATCGGGATTCCAATGTATTCGAATGCTGCCGGAATCATCCCCATTGTTCAGGTCTTACTGGAAAAAGGTGCTTCACTCGGCACCGTGCTGGCATTTATGATGTCGGTAATCGGCCTTTCTCTGCCCGAAACGATCATTCTCAAGAAAGTCCTGAAGCTGCCGTTAATAATAACATTTGTTTCTATTGTCGGCACAGGCATTATCACCGTCGGGTATATTTTTAATCTTGTGTTTTAACGGAATAGGAAGGATTGTCCAATGGTATCGGTAAAAGTTCTCGGATCGGGCTGCACAAAGTGCAAAACGCTCAATTTAAAAGTGCAGGAACTCGTTACAAAAAATAATCTGTCCGCAACGGTAACCAAGGTGGAGGATATTGCGGAGATCATGAAGTACGGAATACTCTCAACGCCGGGACTGGTCATCAATGAAAAAGTAAAGAGCGTCGGTAATATTCCGAAAGATGAACAAATACTCGCATGGATCAATGAAGGATAAAATATGAGATCGACTATTTTTATCGGCATTTTACTTTTCGCGTTCACTACCGCTCTCGTTCCGCAGTCAAAACAAACGGATGAACAGCGGACCGTAAAACCGAAAATCACATTTGTTGAACTCGGCTCGGTCAACTGCATTCCCTGCAAAAAAATGCAGCCGGTAATGAAGGCGATCGAACAGAAGTACGGTGACGTTGTGAAGGTTATTTTTTATGATGTGTGGACCCAGGAACAAAAACCGTTTGCCCAACAATACGGCATTCGATTGATCCCGACACAGGTATTCCTGGATGAGAACGGAAAAGAATTCTTCCGTCACGAAGGATTTTTTCCTGAAGAAGAGATCCACAAAATATTCAAGAAGCGCGGCGTAACACCGGCACAGATAGGCGGTTAACATGCTTGATACACTTTTTACCATCCTCTACGATGCAATGTCCGGTCCGGTGTGGCTTGTGCTTCTCTCCTCTTTTGGGTGGGGAGTTCTTTCCATACTGCTCTCCCCCTGCCATCTTTCCAGTATTCCGCTTGTCGTTGGCTTCATCAGTTCGCAGGGAAAAATATCTTTCAAACGAACATTGAGCATTTCTCTGGTCTTCGCTGTCGGAATTTTATTGACTATTGCGTTGATTGGCATTGTAACAGCATCAATGGGGCGGTTAATGGGAGATGTCGGAACGGTAGGCAATTATTTTGTGGCCTTGATCTTCTTTGCTGTCGGGTTGTATCTCATGGATATACTAAAAATTGATTGGAACACCGCCGGCATTCGTCAGACAAAGCTGCAAGGTCTTCCTGCAGCGTTCATTCTCGGATTATTGTTTGGCATTGCATTGGGTCCATGTACGTTTGCCTACATGGCGCCGGTCTTGGGTATCGTCTTTCAAACAGCACAAACAGACTATCTGTTTTCAATGCTGTTGCTTCTTTCGTTTGGATTCGGTCATTGTGCGGTAATTGTCGGGGCCGGAGTCTTGACAAATAAAGTTCAGCGGTATTTACAGTGGAGCGACCGGTCAACGGTATTGATCTGGGTAAAAAGGATCTGCGGAATTTTGGTGATACTCGGCGGGATATATCTGGTATGGATAACGTAACACCATAAAAAAAGGGACCCGTATGTCAAAACTAGGATTGGCTCTCGGCGGCGGCGGAGCGCGCGGATTGGCACACATTGGTGTACTGAAAGTACTTGATGCCGAAGGAATCGCTCCGGCTGCGATCACCGGATGCAGTATGGGTGCGCTCGTCGGAGGATTGTATGCATTTCACGGAAATGCAATACGTGTTGAAGAATTTATCCTTCAGGCTATTTCCAACCCGAAATTCATGAATCTCGGAATCGACCGGCTGGGAAACAACGGGAAAAAAACGGGCAAGGGATATTTCGATCAATTCTTTGATTATGTCGGCACGCGGCTTCAGGCGGTGAATGCGTTGAATAGGTTCTCCTATTTTGATGATGCCGTTACCTCCGGAATCTATGAGATGGTTCCCGACGTGCCGATCGAAAGTCTCGGCATGCATTTTTCTGCCATTGCCACCGACCTGAACTCGGGAGAGGAAATTAATTTCACCAGGGGAAGTCTGCGGAATGCTGTTCGCGCCAGTTCAGCGATTCCCGGAATATTTCCTCCCGTAAAATACGGCAAATATTTTCTTGTCGATGGCAGCGCCTCCGAAAGTGTCCCGGCCGGAAAAGTACGGGAGATCGGCGCCGACAGAGTGCTGGCGGTTGATGTTACGCGTTCCTTAAAGACCGTTGAACAACCGCAGAATATTTTTGACATTCTGTATCGAACGGAGGATATCACCTCGTTCCACCTTTCTGTCATACGGTTGCGGGAAGCCGATCTCATTATCCGCCCCGACGTGCGGCAGCTGTCGTGGACCGATTTTGATGAAGCAACGGATATTATCGCGGCAGGAGAAACGATCTGCAAAGAGAATCTGAGTGAGATAAAAAAACTGGTGGAACGGAATTCCTATCTAATTGAGTTCGAGCATTACATAAAAAAACTAAAAGGGGATATTTAAGAATCGGGGTACGGTCCTATGAAAAGAAATCTCCTTCTACAAAAAGTAACCGCCAATCCCGGCAAAGTGTGGGACGTAATCATCATTGGCGGAGGGGCCACCGGTTTAGGCGCAGCCGTGGATGCTGCATCCAGGGGATACGCGACGTTACTTGTTGAACAGTCCGATTTTGCAAAGGGAACATCGAGCAGAAGCACTAAACTGGTTCACGGCGGAGTTCGCTATCTGGCACAAGGAGATCTTTCACTGGTTTTCGAGGCGCTCCACGAACGCGGAATATTGATGCAGAATGCGCCTCATTTGGTAAAGAATCTGCGTTTCATTATTCCGGTCTATGAATGGTGGGAAGGGCCGCTGTACAATATCGGAATGAAAATGTACGACATGATGGCCGGCAAATTGGGACTGGGTCCTTCCCAAAAGATCTCGCAGGAAGAGACGTTGTCCGCACTGCCGAATCTGGACCGGCGCGGACTTTTAGGCGGAGTGATCTATTATGACGGACAGTTCGACGATGCGCGCCTCGCAATTCATCTTGCGCAGACGGCGGTTGAAAACGGCGCCGCCATACTGAATTATGTAAAAGCAACCGAGCTGACAAAAGACGCGAACGGTCTGGTGAACGGCGTTACGCTTCTTGACTGTGAAAGCAATAATACATTCCATGCTGCTGGCAAAACAATCATTAATGCAGCCGGAATATTTGTGGACAGCATTAAGAGTATGGATGATGGCCGGAGTGATCGGTCTGTTACAATGAGCCGCGGCGTACACATTGTTGTCGATGCTTCTTTCCTTCAGGGCGACAGCGCCATTATGATCCCTCACACTGCCGACGGACGTGTACTCTTTGCCGTTCCGTGGCACAACAAGGTGATCATTGGAACAACCGACACGGAAGCGACCGATCCGACGCTTGAACCGCGAGCTTCGCAGGAAGAAATTTCTTTTCTTCTAAATACCTCCGCGGCATACCTGCAAAAAGATCCGCGCCCGGAGGATGTGTTAAGCGTCTTTGCTGGTCTGCGTCCGCTCGCAGCCTCCAATGGAAATCAGGTTGAGACAAAAGATATTTCGCGAAAACACCAGATTTCCGTCTCTCCTTCCGGACTGCTTACCATTACCGGCGGGAAGTGGACCATCTACCGGAAAATGGCGGAAGACCTTATTGATAAAGCTGCGCTCGTCGGCGGACTTGAGGAAAAAAAATGCGTGACCCGTCATCTTCCGATCCATGGTTTCCGGAAGAATTTCACTTTCGATGATCCGTTATCGTATTACGGAACCGATGCAATTCAGATCGACGAAATGCTGCTCGCTTCCGATCCGGCTCTCGCTCAAAAACTTCATCCCGGCCTTCCCTACCGAAAAGCGGATGTTGTCTGGGCGGTGCAGAACGAAATGGCAAGAACGGTGGAAGATTTTTTAGCGAGAAGAACCCAGGCGTTATTTTTAGATGCCGGTGCAAGCATGGAAATGGCACCGGCTGTTGCGGCGATCATGACGCACGAACTCCGCCGCGATGCGGAGTGGGAACAGACGCAAATTGAACATTTTAAGAATCTGGCTGCCGGATACATGCTTCCTTCTTTGGATTGAGGCATTGTCTTTTTTTTCACTACATGATTTATTTTGCGGATCTCCGCAGCGAAAGGATATTACGGAATACACATCAATGAAAAATATTATTGCCGCACTCTTTTTTGTTTCCGGCGCCGTAATTCTCGGCGGTTGTTCTTCGTCAAAGGAATTCTCCTTCCGCAGCGTTGAACAGGAGATCGTCACCGTTCAACAATGGGGCGGCACACCGGCCGTTGATTCGCTCGCAAAGAAACATATCATCACGCACATTACACTTCATCATCAGGGCGAACCGTTTCCGAAAGGAAAAGATCCGGTAACGTATCTGCGCAACCTGCAAAACTGGTCCCGCCGTGAAAAAAAATGGATCGACATCCCCTATCATTACATCATCGATCTCGATGGAAAGATCTACGAAGGACGCAGCATCAATTATGCCGGCGACACCAATACCGAATACGATCCGGCCGGACATGCCCTGATCGAAGTCGTGGGAAATTTTGAAGAGGTAGAACCAAATCAGCAACAACTGGATGCGGTCGTGCGAATGATGACATTTTTAGCGGTGAAATACGGCGTTCCCGCAGATTCCATTCGCGGACATAAAGACTATTCCTCCAAGACCGTCTGTCCCGGAAAGAATCTCTACCCGTATCTGGAAAATGGTTTCTTTAAGGATTCGGTCAAAAAGAATTTGAAATCGGCCCAAAATCAGTAATGATGACGGTATAGCCAGCATGGATTTTTTTTAATGTTAATATCCCGTTTTTTTTCGTATATTGATGCAGTCAATTGAACGTCCCGCACGCAATTCGGGACGTTTTTTATTATGATTCCGCTGTTAATAAAGATCGCAACGCAGATGAAAATATCTGCGTTTTTTCACTAAAATCAGCGAAATCCGAGCAATCAATAGGAAGAAACAATGTTCAAACAAAGCAATATCCGTAACATCGCCATCATAGCGCACGTTGACCATGGCAAGACAACGCTGGTTGACCAATTATTACGACAGACCGGAACGTTCCGCGACAACCAGCAGATGGTAACGCGTGTGATGGACTCGAACGCACAGGAAAAAGAACGCGGAATCACCATCCTTGCAAAGAATACTTCCGTCTTTTATACCGACAAGACAACAAAAGAAAAATATAAGATCAACATTGTTGATACACCGGGCCACTCCGACTTTGCCGGCGAAGTAGAGCGCACACTGAAAATGGTGGACGGCGTTCTGCTGCTCGTCGATGCTTCCGAAGGCCCGCTTCCCGGAACAAAATTCGTTCTGAAAAAATCATTGGACCTGAACCTTCAGCCGATCGTTGTTATCAACAAGATCGACCGTAAAGATGCCCGCGCCCATGTTGTGCTGGACGAAGTGTTCGAACTGTTCCTGTCGCTCGGCGCCAACGAACAGCAGCTGGATTTTCCGACCATCTACGCCATCTCCAAACAGGGAATCGCGCAGCGTGAACTGGAAGACAAGGGAACTTCGCTTGAACCGTTATTTGATACTATTGTTTCTAAAATACCTTCGCCCACGGGCGATATTAACGAACCGTTTCAGATGCTTGTTACGACGATCGACTACAACGATTATCTCGGACGTCTTGGTATCGGCAAAGTGCACCGCGGCAGAATTCACATTAAGAATCAGATGAAGATCATCCATCGTAACGGTGTTACGGAAGATGCACGCGTAGCAAAAATGTACACGTTCGAAGGATTGAAACGAATTGAAATTGAAGAATCAAGTGTCGGCGACATCATCGCAATTTCCGGCATGGAAGATGTCGATATCGGCGAAACAATTGTTGATGCTGCCGATCCGACAGCACTGCCGTTTGTTGCTATTGAAGAACCGACGCTGACGATGAACTTTGTTGTGAACAATTCCCCGTTCGCAGGTCTTGACGGAAAATATGTAACAACAAGAAATCTTCAGGAACGGCTGATGAAAGAGCTTCGCTCGAATGTCAGTCTTCAGGTTGAGCTTACCGATGCACCGGACGTGTTCAAAGTGAGCGGACGCGGCGAACTGCATCTTGGAGTATTGATCGAAAATATGCGCCGCGAGGGATTTGAACTTCAGGTTTCCCGTCCGCAGGTGATCTACAAACGGATCGACGATGTACTCTGCGAACCGATCGAACATGTTATCATCGACGTTCCGGATGAATTTACCGGAACCGTTATCGAGAATCTCGGCAAACGAAAAGGTGAGATGAAGAACATGATCTCTTCCAACGGCAACACGCGGCTTGAATTTTTCGTGCCGGCCCGCGGTTTGATCGGTTTCCGGAATGAGTTCATGACCCAGACCAAAGGAACCGGCATTCTGCATCATAATTTCCAGGGATACGAACCTTTCAAAGGGGAACTTGTCCACCGCACACGCGGCGCATTGGTTTCTTTGGAAACCGGCGAATCGGTTGCGTATGGAATGTTCAAACTGCAGGACCGTTCAACATTCTTTATCAATCCGCAGACGAAGGTCTATTCCGGTATGATCGTCGGCGAGAACTCGCGCGAAGGCGATATGACGGTGAACGTCTGCAAAGCAAAACAGTTGACCAATATGCGCGCATCGGGTACTGATGAATCAGTCCGCCTTGAACCGCCGCTGTTGATGACGCTGGAACAAGCGATTGAATGGATCGGCGACGATGAATACGTTGAAGTAACACCGAACTTCATCCGGCTGCGGAAGAAGATTCTCGATCAGAACGAACGCAACCGCGCTTCGAAAAAGAAGGTTTCGGCCGAAGAGTAATGAGCGCAATTTAGCGGGTGAGTCGAAGAGTGAGAAAGAATCATCTATTACAGTAATACAAATCCCGCCTTGTGCGGGATTTTTTGTTTATTGTAGTTCCCCTCATTTCCTGCTATCTTCACCCATGGAATTCAATCTTCCCAACATCATCGTTATAATCGCCGCCGCGCAGGGATTGCTGCTGGCAATTCTTATCATACAAAAACACCGCGCGCTGTTCGCTAACCGTTATCTGGCGCTGTTAATGCTCAGTTATACCAACATTCTGATCCATTTGCTGCTGCAGGATACGGGAATTTATGTGTCGCTTCCGTACCTCTTTCTTATCAGCGGACTCTCTCTTGCGGCGCTGCCTTTCCATTATCTCTATACTAAACATCTCATCCGCCGTTCGCAGCGGTTCGACCGAAATGAATTGTTCCATTATATTCCCTTCGGCATCTATGAGATAATTTTGATCGTTGTCATATACACTTCGCAGTCCGATCTTTCCCTGGTGGGCGTTGTCAGCGCAACGGATACTCCGCCGCTCCTTCGTCTATACAATGTTGCGGTGATCGTTCAGGGAATGGTCTATCTTGGTTTAAGCACAAGAATGATCAATCGTTTCAATCTTCATATCAGGGATATCGTCTCTTCGGTTGAAAAGATACAATTGAACTGGCTTCGGAATATTACTTTTACGGGATTCGCGGCGATCTCGGTCTTTTTGATTGAAGATCTGTTTTTAATGAACGGTTTCAATCTCTCCAATTTCATTTTTTCGTCGGTCGGTTTTGCATTATACGTATACGGAATGGGATACGGCGGCTTACTGAAATCGGAGATCTTCGCCGATCCGTTCGTAGAAAAGACCATGCAGGCGGTTGAAGAGATTGAACACACGATTAAGGAAGAGAGCACCGTTAAATATGAGCGATCCGGACTCTCCGACGAAACAGCGGAACAGCAGGTTCAAGCATTACTGCGACTGATGGAACAGAAAAAGATCTACCGCAACAGCGCCCTGACCCTGACGGAACTATCGGCAGAACTTTCCGTTTCGCCGCACAATCTTTCCGAGGTGATCAATACAAAACTCCGTAAGAATTTTTACGATTTTGTGAACGGGTACCGTTTGGATGAGGTGAAAAAAGATCTTGCCGATCCTTCAAAACAGCATTTGAAAATTCTTTCCCTTGCATTCGATGCCGGATTTAATTCAAAGGCAACATTCAATACACTCTTCAAAGAACAAACCGGCACCACGCCGTCAGAATACAGAAGGACGGTTCTTTCCTCTTCCGTTTCTTGAAAAACACGATGCGGTATTTATACCTCGTTCCTCCGCAGAACTTCAGAACGAGAAAATTCCAGTATTTTGGTCTCCCTCTCTTTGGTCTTCTAAATCAATAAATACCGTCATTCTTCGTTCATCCCGAAGGGATTGAACCACCATTCCACGTCCAATCCCATCGGGAAAAGCGAACTCCGGTCCGGTATGGCGTATTTTTGTATTGTTACAAACAACAGAACGCTCACAAATTTTACCGGAGAAACAATGAAACATCTTATTCAAATATCATTTTTATATGTCATTTTTGCCGTATTGCTCTTCCCTCAGCAGCAATTGACCGGAACGGTCGAGGGGACTGCTCTCGATCTGGAAACTCAATCGCCGCTGGTCGGCGCAAATGTTGTTGTGATGAATACGCCCCTTGGCGCCATCACCGACGTTAACGGAAAATTTACCATCAAACAGCTCCCTGTCGGAAATTATTCGCTGCAATTTAGAATGATCGGTTATTCCACGATCACCAAAACCGATATCATCGTCCGTTCGCAGCGCATCACGGCAGTATCCGCCGAACTGGTTGAACAGACGCTGGAAACCGAACAGGTGGTGGTAACGGCAGGATATTTTCAGAAGAACGATGTTCAGCCGGTGAGCATTACTTCGTTCAGCGCCGAAGAGATACGGCGCGCCCCCGGCTCCGGCGGCGATATCAGCAGAGTGATGATGAGTTTACCGAGCCTGGCAAAAGTGAATGACCAGTCGAACAGTCTCATCGTCCGCGGCGGAAGTCCGCTGGAGAACGCATTCTATCTTGACGGCATCGAGATACCGAACATCAATCATTTTCCCACGCAGGGTGCCACCGGCGGACCGATCGGGATGATCAATGTGGATCTGATTGACGAAGTGAATTTTTACGCCGGCGGATTCTCACCGGCGTACGGCGACAAGCTTTCCTCCATTCTCGATCTGAAATTCCGCGAAGGAAACAGAAATAATTTTGACGGACAGTTCGACCTGAACATTATGGGTTTCGGCGGAGTTGCCGAAGGACCGATCGGCGGAAAAGGCTCGTATCTTCTCTCTGCACGGAGAAGTTATCTGGATTACGTCGTTAAAATGTTCAATATCGGCACTTCTGTTGCGCCGGAATACGGTGATATTCAGGGAAAGATCGTGTACAATCTTTCGCCGGAACACAAACTGAGCATCGTGGCGTTGAGCGGCGACGATCATAACAATCCTACGCGGAATACAGCAGAAGAAAACGATATGCTCTACTACGGTAATCAGGACATCTATCAAAACGCCGGAGGAATTGTGTGGCGTGCATTGTGGAATCAGCATTTTGTTTCAACAACTACGCTTGGATATCAATCGTCTCGCTTCAGGGAAGATCTTTTTGAAACCAACACCGGCACCGCACTACTCAGGAATCATTCAACGGAAGCGTCGGCAACGGTACGGAACAGTAACCATCTGCGTTTTTCCGATGCGCATGCGTTGGAATTCGGCGCAGAAGTGAAATACATGTACAGCGGGTATGATAATATGTTCGGCGCCTATACCGATGCGCTGGGTGATTCAACACCCGCGTTCAGCATCAACAGAACGATGGGCGAGAGCAAACTCGGCGGTTTCATCAACTACATCGTCCGTCCGTTCACCGGACTTACGGGAACGATCGGACTCCGCACGGACTATTTTTCGTACAACGACCGGTTCAACGCTGCGCCGCGTGCAACACTCTCCTATCAATTCAACGAATTGACCTCGGTAAAAATTGCTTCCGGCATGTACTATCAGAACATGCCGATGTCCATCCTGTCGCAGAACGCGGGGAATAAAAATCTGCGGGATCCGTACGCCATCCATTACATTTTCGGGCTGGACCAATTGCTGAGCGAAGATACCAAGCTGAGCATGGAGGTCTATCAGAAAGAATATTACGATTTCCTGGTCGATCCTTCCGATCCGACGCTGTTTCTTGTAGATGAAATATTCTACCGCAATGGATTGTACTTTGCACACTCTGCGCTGAGCAATAACGGTAAAGCGCTCTCCCGCGGCATTGAGATCACGCTGCAGAAAAAACTTGCGCAGGATTTCTACGGAATTGCCAGTATAACAGTGTTCAGGACGAAATATAAAGGAGAAGATGATACGTGGAGAAACCGCGTGTTTGATAACCGCTTCATCATCAGCGCCGAAGGGGGATACAAGCCGAATGCAGAATGGGAGTTCAGCGCCCGGTGGATCGTTGCGGGAGGCACACCGTACACTCCGTTCGATCTTACGCAGTCCGCACAGCTTAAGCGGCCCGTGTTCGACGGCAGCAGGATCAATACGGTGCGGTACCCCGTGTATCATTCCATGAACGTGCGGTTCGATAAACGGTTCCATTTTTCATCGTCGAATCTGGTCCTTTACCTGAGTGCGTGGAATGTCTATAACCAAAAGAATGTTGCCACCTATTTCTGGAATGAGAAGGAAAACAAACAGGATACGATCTATCAGTGGAATTTGCTGCCGGTTTTCGGTGTGGAATACGAATTATAATTATTATCCGAATATATTCGTTCATCCATCTGCCGCCACGAAG
>CAJBTU010000129.1 GCA_903958625.1 uncultured Ignavibacteriota bacterium
CGGACGTTCAGCGTGCATCCTGGCAAAACAGATTAATGCTGCGGCGATCATCTGCTTCTCGCATTCCGGTTCAACCGTGAAAACAATTTCGCGGTATCGGCCGCATGCGCAAGTGATTGGTATTGCGGACCGCGAAAGAATTCAGCGGCGGTTGAATCTTATCTGGGGTGTACGGTCGCTGCTGATAAAGAGTTTTGAAGTGGGGGAAACCGATACAACCATTGCGAGAGTGAACTTATCGCTGGTGGAACTTGGATATTTGAAAAAAGGGGATTACGTCGTGATAACGGCGGGCATTCCTCTGATGTCAAGGAATACGACGAACATGATCAAGGTGGAAAAGATTTCGTGATGAGGTCTCAGCACCGTTGAAAATAAAAAAGGTCAGCAGCGATGCTGGCCTTTTTATTTATTACAGTCCGCTTTCGGAAATGTAATCGTTGGTATCGTAACGGACATTTTCGCTGTTGCGTTCCGAGTTGTCCATCTTCTTCTTGATAAGGAAGGGAATTGCCACTACACCAGCGATGATTGCTGTCCACTTAATGACTTTGAGTAATTGGTTCATACAATGAATTTGAAAAGTGATAGATTCTGTAAAGTTCCTCTTCAATAAAGTACGAAAAATTTGATTGTTTTGTGAGCCAAATCAACATTCTTAGAGAAAATTAATGGGATCCGGACCCGTAGGAAGCATTTCTGCGCATGGTTCATCGAGTATTCTTGGAGAGGCTCGTCAAGGCATCCTTCCAGACAGTTCAATCCCGATTACCTTACGTTACAATGTCGAGAACGGTGATCTGAAGAACTGCGATCAAAGTGCAATTTGTCCGGTCCACGCCGGGGTGTCTTTAGGAATGAAGACCGGAACATCTGCAGCCGAGTGGGTTAATGGGCATAGTAAAAATCAAAACGCCCGAACAATTGTCCGGGCGTTTCTCGAGAGTTTACATGCTTATAAATAATATTTCTTCACATATTCCGCAACCATTCGATGCGTGCTGTATTGGGGAACAAGCGTTGCAATGGCATGACGCATCCGTTTGATCCACTTCTTCGGGATACCGTTTGCATCGCGGTTGTAGAATTCCGGAATGATCTGTTCGCTCAACACTTCAAATAAGAATTGCGAGTCCTGTGTATCCTGAACATGAGCATCGGCCGGCTGCTCGTCTCCGCCGATGGTCCAGCCGTTGTGTCCGTCGTATCCTTCGCGCCACCAGCCATCCATAATGCTGCAGTTCATTCCCCCGTTGATGCTGATCTTCATACCGCTGGTGCCGCTGGCTTCCAGGGGTCTGCGCGGATTATTCAGCCACACATCGGCACCGGAGGTAAGATACCGTGCGACGTTCATATCATAATTTTCGATGAAGACAACCTTACCGAACAGGTTAGGGTGTTTGGTGATCTCGATGATCTTTTGGATGAATTTTTTTCCTTCATCATCCCGCGGATGAGCTTTTCCGGCAAAGACGATCTGGAACGGACGCTTTGTATCATTGAAGAGAGAGAGGATCTTCTCAAAATGCGTGAATAGCAGAGGTGCACGTTTATAGGTTGCAAATCTTCGCGCGAAACAGATCGTCAGTGCATCGGGATTGAGCACGGTATTATAGATATCAGCGCCGTTCCCATACCGCGAATATTGTTCCTGCAAACGCAAACGTGAAAACTCGACCAGTTTGCGGCGAAGGGTGTACCGCAACGCCCACAACTCTTCGTCGGAAACACTCAAGGGATCAACAGCTTTTTTCCAGTATGCCGGTTCGAGAAAATGTTCGGGCCAATCCGTTCCAAGTTTTTCATTCCAGAACGATTGTGTTTTTTCATGGAGCCAGCTGTTGACATGGATTCCATTGGTGACGTAACCGATTGGTACACTGTCCACCTTCTTTTCCGGATACATAAAGTTCCACATTTCGCGGCTGACATGTCCGTGTAATTCACTAACGCCGTTGGCGGTGCGGGACATTTTCAATGCAAGCACCGTCATGCAGAATTGGGAATTCGAATCTTCAGGGTGCTCCCGGCCGAATGTCATCAACTCATCCATCGTCATGCCGAAGTTCTTCGCTTTTTCTCCGAAGATGTACGTCATGAGATCCTGATTGAATCTATCGTGGCCGGCCGGAACTGGTGTATGGGTGGTGAACATACATTCCTTCGCCACGTTCTGTATCGCTTTTACTTTCGGAACGCCTTTGGCGATCTCTTCGCGTAATAATTCCAGCGTTAAGAATGCCGAATGGCCTTCGTTCATATGATAGACAGACGGCGTAATGCCCATTGCACGAAGCATCCGAATGCCGCCAATGCCGAGAAGAATCTCCTGTGAGATGCGTGTTGTGCTGTCGCCGCCGTACACGTGAGCGGTAATGTCGCGGAAGCGTTCCTCGTTTTCCGGAAGATTGGTGTCGAGCAGAATAATGATGCTTCGGCCAACACGCAGTCTGCGTGCTATATATTTAATGGTGCTGAACCCGATCTGAATCTCGCAGACAACAGCATCGCCGTTTTTATCGACGATAAGTTCCGATGCGTGCCGATGCAGGTCTACATTGATGTATTGTTCCTGCTGCCAGCCGTCGGCACTGATTTTCTGTTCAAAATATCCCTGCCGGTAGAAAAGGGAAATCCCGACGAACGGGACGCCAAGGTCGCTGGCAGATTTTGTATGGTCGCCGGCGAGTATACCCAGGCCTCCGGAATAGATCCGTACGCTTTCATGAAGACCGAATTCCGCACTAAAGTAGGCGACAGGATTCTTTAACGATTTTGCTTTGGAAGATGCCCACGTATTTTTGTCCGACATATATGCTTTGAATCGTGTCAGTACGGCATCGACCCGTTTAGCAAAAGGTTTGTCTCCCAGGCGGGCGCGCAATTCCTGTTCCGAAATGTCTGCCATGACCCATGGAGCGTTATGATTTGTTCGTTCCCATAAGCGCGGAGACAGTTCTCTGAAAATGTAGAGGGCATCAGTATTCCAGGTCCACCACAGATTTTTCGAGAGAGAGTGAAGCCCTTCCACGAGTGATTGTGTCGATGAGATATTTTGCTTCGCCATTGTCTTGTTACCTTTATATTTTCATTGTTATAAGAAACCGAAAAATGAGAGAATTTCCAAAGAAAATTTATTTGCTCGTTGACAGTGAAATTTAAAGAAGATGTTCAATGATCTGAGGAGTAATGAGCCATCGTAATCTTCCGTTACCCCGCGACGGAGCTCCGGTTGTTTCCACACTGGCGATTGTTGCCGGTTTCATGACAATATTCACTCCCTCCGTTCCGCTGATCAAGGAAGAGAGACAGGTACTCACAAATGGTTCGTGTGTCACCAGGAGTATTCTGCTGTCGTTGGAATACGATCGAAGAAGTTCGAATAAGTTTCGCGGGTCTGTTTCGGGAGTGAGATGTTCTGTCTCAACAAGGGAAACTGCCGGTAATTTTTGCAGAACAGCCTGAGCGGTCTGTTTTGCCCTGACCAAAGGACTCACCAAAGCGTGTGTAAAATGAATGTTCATTTTCGCACAAAACTTGCCGACGTTCGTCGAGGCATGCTTTCCGTCATTCGTCAGTTCACGTTCGAAGTCTGTTTCGTAATGGTGGCCGGCTTCGCCGTGCCTCAGAAAAAATAAGATCATTTTAATTTCACAGATAATACAGCAGATATAGTTTTAGAAGCGTTGACTTTGCGTTTGATAAATTCTTTACAGCGTTAACTTTTCCCCAAATTTTAATGTCAATGTTCACGCTGGTTCTACATTTCCCGACTGACTTTAGATATTTTTATGCTATAAACGCTTGCGCGCTTCAGCATAACCCGGTTTCAGGATATCATAGATGAGCTTGATCCTATCCTTGTAGGGAATAAATGCAGATTTCATGGCAAAAAGAAGACACTGGTGGCAATGGCCAAAGGTACGAAATCAGAGGATGTTGCGCTTATCTTAGCCAAAATACCACAAGAAGAGAGAAACAAGGTTAAAGAAGTCACGGTAGACCTGGCGGATTCTATGGAACGAATCGTTCGTCTTGCTTTTCCCAACGCCACGATTATTAATGACCGGTTTCATGTTCAGCAACTGGTTTCCGAAGGGGTACAAGAAGTACGGATTGTTTTTCGGAAAGAAGCGATTAGAGAAGAAAACGAAAAGATCAAACAAGCCAGAGAAAACAAAGAACGATACTATCCTTTTGTGTACGAAAACGGTGATACGAAAAAGCAACTACTGGCGCGAAGCCGGTATCTTTTGTTTAAACCAAAAAGTAAATGGAATGATCATCAACTCGAAAGATCAAAAATACTTTTTAAAGAGTTTCCGGAAATAAAAAGTGTCTATGATCTTTCGATGATGTTTCGGAGTTGTTATGAAAATAGTCGGACACGACAAGAAGCAAAAAACAGTTTGGACAAGTGGTACAAAAAAGTTGCCGAAAAGAAAAATGATTCTCTTGCTGTTGCCGCGGAGTCTATTCGTTTGCACGAAGAAACCATTCTCAATTATTTTCCCGATCGCAGCACTAATGCCGCCGCGGAATCCTTCAATGCCAAACTGAAGAACTTCCGGACGGTTGTTCGGGGTGTGGTTGATAAGAAATTTCATTTGTTTCGCGTGGCTAAGCTATACGCTTGATTACTCCAGTTAAATTGCGTGTGACCCGATTTTTATCCTGAAAATACTTTGCTAGTTACAAATTTGAGATTGATCATGATCCAGGTACCGGTGACAGGTTCTGGTAAAATTGTTGGTGATGTAGATTATATCCGTGCAAATTTTTATTTTAATCGTGCAGAAATAAGGCAGAGAGGAACAGAACTGCTTGGGAAAGCCCCCATAAACGATCTGCTTAAGTATGCTACAAATTCAGTATCCTTCGGAGATATTAGAACTCTTTCTCTCAGAAAAAGACGCATCGTAATTGAAAAAAACAACGGTGAAAAAATTGGTTATCTTTTTGCTGATGATGAATACATCGGGTTGCTTAAAGAGTTATTTCAGACACATTTAACAAATAAGTTTGTGTCTAATTAATCATGGCACTTTCTCGGCTTGTGTGATATTGGGATTTTAAGGATCGTTTAGTGGGATCTTGTTAATAAGTAAGATTTCTTATATTGTTTTAGCGTCGCAATCAAATCGTAGGTCGGTCGCGTGGCCACGGGTTAGCCGGTCCCGGGACGCGCGACACCACAAACAGGAAAGGGGGAGTGTGGGAGGGGAAAACCTTGGTTTTCCACCCCTGTATGGGCCCGTAGCTTAATGGTAAGCCTGTCCGTGGCAAGGCCACGGAATCAGGGCAGGCTTTCGGTGAGAGGTGCCGGCTCCGCCGGATCATTATTTCACCGTAGAGCACCCGGTTTGCATCCGGGAGATAGGAGTTCGCTCGCCAGCGACGGCGAGCGCCCGCCGATGTGGCGGGCGATTCTCAAGACAACAAAAATATGTAACATTGTTTAAGTAATAATTGAGGGCTCATAGCTTAGTGGTAGAGCAC
>CAJBTU010000130.1 GCA_903958625.1 uncultured Ignavibacteriota bacterium
AAACGGATTGGCGGCATGCGTGGGATTTTGTCATCGCGGACGAATCCGGCAAAGAGTACCGGGGGAACGGATTGTCGCCCGAAGATTATTTCTGCTATAACACTCCTGTCGTAGCGCCTCTTGACGGAGAAGTTGTCCGCATTGTTGATAATATCCCCGATAATGAAATTAATAATCCCAACCTGAAGAATAATTGGGGAAATACGCTCATCATCAATCACGGTCACGGATTGTTCTCATCCATTTCCCATATCAAACCGGGTTCGTTTGAGGTGAAAAAAGGGGATCATGTTCTGAAAGGCCAGACAGTGGCCCGGTGCGGCAACAGCGGCAGATCGCCCGTGCCGCATCTTCATTTTCAGTTTCAGCTGACGGACCGCCTTGGCGAAAAGACATATCTGTTCCCGCTCTCACAATATTTTCAACGGAATGCCGGCGAAACAACATTGTGCACGTTCGACTATCCGAACGAAGGGGATCTTGTCCGGAATATCGAGGCACATTCGACGATACGCCGCGCGTTTGACTTCCGTATCGGTCAGGAGTATGAACTTTCCTGGACGCTGAACGGTAAACAGCACACCGAACATTGGGAGGTGAAGGTGGATAGTGCGAATACCGTGTATATCGAGTCGTCCATCGGTACGGTCGCCTATATCCATCCGAGAGAAAAAGTATTTTTCATGGCCAATGTTCTTGGAAGCAAAAAATCCGCCTTATATTATTTTTATCTGTTGTCCATCAGTGTGCCGCTTGGTTACGGTGAGCGGCTGCGCTGGACCGATACGTACCCCATTTCGGCGACGATAGGGAAAACGGTGAGGTTTGTTTCCGAATTTGTGCTGGTTTTTACCAATCTTCTTTCTTCCGCCGCCGTGCTCTGGTTCGAAAAACAGGACGATCCGAAGAAGCAGTTCATTGTGCGGTCGACGCATACGCGTTCGGGGAGAGGTGTACTGGGATGGTTTAAGGAGAACGGAACCGGTTCTATCGTCATCGATTCTGACGCGAGGATTAGTGAACTTTATTTTGAAACAGAGAAGAGAAACTTTCAGGCAACAATTAGAGAAAAGGAAATGCCCGTATGATCAAGAACACTTTCCGTACAATTTTTCTGTTCCTCTTTTTCGTCACTCTGGTGTACCCGGCACAAAAAGGTGAAGATAAGATGCGCGCATTTACCGTATCCATACAGGATGAGACTTCAAAGAATTATCCCAAAGCGATAAAGGGAATGCTGGATATCAAGGAAGCGTATAAGAATGATTATCTCGTCCATCTGCGTTTGGGATGGCTCTATTATCTGGCGAAAGAATATGAGACATCCGTAAAATATTATCAGGAGGCGGTCCGGCTAAGCGATAACAGCATTGAATCGATGCTCGGCATTACGATGCCGTATGCAGAAATGAAGAAATGGGATAATGTTCAGGAGATGTACAAGAACATTATCGCGAAGGATAAATATCACTACACGGCAAATTTGCGGCTGGGGCAAATGTATTACAATGTCGGGAACTACGTCATCGCAAAAAAATATTTTGAAACTGTGTATGAAAATTATCCGGGAGAGTATGAGATCAACCTCTATATGGGATGGACATTTTATTATCTGGGAAGCCGCACCAAGGCGCAATTCTATTTTGTTAATGCCATTGTGCTCAATTCATCGGACACCAGCGCGAAGGATGGATTGGAATTAACGAAATGAAAAAAATGATAGTGATACTTGCCTGGGTTCTGATCACGGCCCATGTTTATCCTCAAAAAATATCCGGCTCTGTTACGCCCTCACTGTATTATACCAGCGGCACTTATTCGAACACGATGACCTCCAGCGGGTATGATGCGTTTACCTCACTTGGATTAACCGGCGGCGATTATCTAATTGCCGGTTTCAGCACAATGAATATTGATTCATCCACATGGAAATACGGTCAAAAAACCATTATTCTCGGCGCATTTGGAAATTATTATCCGTTTTATCTCAAGGCGAACTATGGATTTGTCTCGGGAACGTATGAACGAAAAGATGTTCAGTATACATACGACGACAATATAGATATTTTCAATGCGTCGGCAATCTACAATTGGGATCTTTTCTATTTTGGAATTCATGGATCGTACGTGAACGGTACAGGATATAAGAATATTCAATCGGTCCAGGTTGGTCTGCGAACGGACTGGCTCCTTTCGCCGACGATGTCATTCTCAATTGATCCGCTCTACTCCTACATTTCCGACGGAAGGAAATTGTATTCAATCGGCGGAGAATTCGTCGTTGTCCCATTCCCGTCGTTTAAGATCCAGGCGTCCGGTTCCGTAGGCCGGCGGGCATACTATTTCAATCCGGAACTGTTGACGATCTTTAATCAGGACCAGACACAGTCACTGCTTTGGGGCGGCCGGATTGAATATGGTATATGGGGTCCGATCACACTTGTGGGATCATACCAATCGACAAAATTCACCGGTTATACCATTCAATATGCAACAGCCGGCATAAAAGGATTTTTTACTTTTTAACCAATACGACAAAAGGACACTCCATTGATGAAATCATTTTATAAAAATATTCTGATAACGGCCATGCTTTTGATCATGCACAACGTTGGCAATGCACAAGTGACATCGTTGTGGGAATCGTCAAGTACATATGGCGATAAAGGAACCCTGTATATGTTCGGGAATACGGCGGTGCAATATTATTTCGTTCTGGATACCGTTGCAAAACAATGCAAAATATTTAACAGTGATAATTTTGGCGTGGTATCAACAATGACGTTATCCAGTTCCCTCGAGTATCCGCACATCCTTGTTCCGGATATGAACGGGAATGGACAGCCGGAGATCGTATTTCAGGATTATGCCTTGACGGGATATTCTGTAAGGATCCGCGACGCTGTAACGGGAGCCGAGATCAAAGCGTGGAAGGATGCTCCGAATTCCTATTATTTATGGAGTGTCTTCAAGACAACCGGAAATTCAACGATAAAAGTCTCGATGTACAAGACAAACATGACAACATACCTGTCTTCGCTGGTAATATTTTCTCTTGGTGTTACATCGACGAGTGTTCAGGCCGATAGTTGGGATATTACGCAAAGTTCATTCCGTCTCAATCAAAATTATCCGAATCCTTTCAATCCTTCAACGACGATCTCGTTCGACATTCCGGAGGATGCCACAGTGAAGCTTATTATTTATGACGAGCTTGGACGCGTTGTTGATACACTCATCAATGATCGGCGGCCAGCCGGACATTACGACGTTCCGTTCAACAGCCGCAGTCTGGCGAGCGGGGCATATTACTATGAAGTAGCGGCGGGGAAATACACTTCGACAAAAAAAATGCTGATAGTGAAATAAAAATTTTGATTCCATCATAACACCTGTTAAAGTCTATGATTTCAAAAAATGCCAAGAGCAACCGTTATTCCTCAGCCTTTTCGGCATACGATTCTGAGTAATCAAGAGAGTTTTCTGCGCTTTGCAAGAAAAATGAATAAAAAGGCCTTTTTTGTATGTGGCCAATATTAATTCCCACCCCAAAAACAACGCAAGTTTTGTCGCCAAAAGTTGTCAAATAATACAGAAGCATAAGACTGAATGGGTGATCCCGAAATACTTAATGAACTTAAAAATGGAAATGAAGATGCTTTCCGGATGGTTGTGGAAAAGTATCAAAAGTTCGTTTTAAACTGTTCATTCAAGTTCGTACGGAACAGAGAGTCGGCCGAAGACATCACTCAGGAAGTTTTTCTGGAGGTATTTGAATCGATCCATTCGTTCAGAGGGGATTCGCAATTATCCACTTGGATCTATCGCATCGCGGTTGCTAAATCACTGAATTATCTTAAAAGTCAAAAAAGAAAAAAACGCTTTGCCAATATGGTGAATATTTTTGACGACAAAAACGCAGAACTGGAACGCCTTGCTACAGAAAAGCGCGATCCGCACCAGGAGATGGAAAATCAGGACAGAATAAAGGTGCTTACCTGGGCTCTTGACAGGATACCGGAAAACCAACGAGTGGCCTTCACGTTAAGCAAGTATAAAGAATTGAGTTATGAAGAAATATCGCAGATCATGGGAACCGGAATACCGTCGGTTGAATCGTTGATACACAGGGCAAAAACGAACCTGAAGAAAATTCTTACGTCGTACTATGAAAAACATCTGTAACAGTTTAATGGTGCATCTATGATCAAAAAAAATAAGATAACGGAAGAAGTTGAAAAGACCCTGGCGTCGTTCGATGATGACATCGTTCAGCAAATAAATCCTTTCCTGATCACCCGCATACGGGCCGCAAGAAGTCAGCGTATGTCCAAAGCAAAAAAAGGATTGTCCATGGTTTTTGGACTGAACCAGATGATCATCATCTTCATTCTTTTGATCAATATGGTTACCGTTTTTTATTATGTGGACCGAAGTGCACAATACAGTCAGCGGGAGGAGCTCGTTTCAGAACTTGAGGCTGAATATCATATCGATCAATCTCAATACAATTAAAAAGTGAGAGTGAAATGGACTGGATAAATCAAAATAGATTCAAGAACATCCTCATCGTGATCCTGCTGTTTGTCAACATAGCAGCCGTTTCCGTGTTATGGATGCAGACTGCAGCAAAAACAGATGCTCAGCCAAAAGCACAGGAAAACCGTCAGGGTGAATCGGTGCGTCTGTTAGAGAAAGCACTTGATCTAACGAAAGAACAGGCAGAGCAATTTAAAAGCATGCAGGCGAAGTATCAGGAGCAAACGAAAGAATATAACAATCGATTAAGTGCATTAAAAAGAAAAATCGCCGAAGAATTGTTTGCCGATTCATATGATTCCGTTTTGATGAATGCAAATGTGAAGGAAATTGGGGAGCTGCAATCGAAAGTTGAGATGATGCGATTTATGCATTTTAATGAATTGCTCTCGCAATGCACACCGGCTCAAAAAGAAAAATTCAAGCCGATCTTATTCGAGTTGTTTGGCCGCAGACCTCCGAAATATGAACCGGTAGAGATACGGAATCCCGGCGATACGGAAAAAAAGAAAAATCCGGATGTGCGAAAGATGAAAGAACCTGAAAACAATAAATATCAAGAACCGGAAAAAGAAAATAACGGACCGCCAACTATAGAAGAAAAATTGACGAAGTATTCCGATCGTTTATCTCTTTCCGACGATCAGAAGAAACGTATTCGCAAAGTAATGCAGGATGCTATGAACAAAGGGGAAGAGCTTCGGAAGCGCAAAAATCCGGACCGGGACGAAATTGAATCGGAAAAAGCGAGAATTCGGAGGGAAGAGGAAAAGAGCATCAAGCAACATCTTACTGATGAGCAAAAAGCCGAGTACGAAAAAATGTTGATGAACAGAAAACGGTGACCGACCGCTGCTGGAAAAGCCGGTAAACCCTTCCCTTTCGATAGAAACGGAGGGGTTTTTTGTGATACCGCCCACACTTTTTACATCGCTCTGACGCAAGTTTTACACCTGTAATGTTGTCCAATTTAATAGAAAAAGTATTTGTCGGGTACAGACGCATTATAATTCACCTATGTATTAAATATGTGCCGATTTTTTATGTGTGACGTTTACCGTAGCTCAAGCGAAAGAATATTTATGTTTCAGAAAACAAATTTCTGGCTGATTGTTTTTGTCGTATCAAGCGTTGTATGCAGTGGCCAAACATTCACTGAAATTTTGGGCAGGCCTGCCGATTCGACGATGACGATAAGCGTTTTGTTCGACCAGCAGTCGGATCTGTTTTGGGAATATGGCACCGCAACGGGTGTTTATCCTTTCTCCACTGTACAATCAGTGGCCGCAAAGGATATTCCCTTTGAGTATACATTTGCCGGTCTTCATCCCAATACAAAATATTTTTACCGTACACGGTATCGCACGAGCGGATCGACGTCAGCATTTTCATCCGGAACGGAGCATTCTTTTCACACGCAGCGCTCAAAAGGAAGCACGTTCAAATTTACGATCGAAGCGGATCCTCATCCGTATGATAAAAAATGGAGTCATGCGCTGTGGTATATCGCATTAAAAAATCAGCTCAATGATAATCCTGATTTTCTTATTGATCTCGGTGATACGTTCGGCGATGATCATAACCCGTTTACTATCACGAGTGCCGAAATACGTCAATTGCATCTGGATTGCCGTCCATTATTTGGATCTGTCAGCCACAGCGTGCCGTTGTTTTTATGTATTGGGAACCATGAAGGGGAGAGCGGATATTATTTACTTCAAACTCCTCCGAACAATCTTGGCATCTATGGTACGCTGTGGAGAAAATTCTATTATCCGAATCCTTTCCCCAACAGGTTTTACTCCGGCAACAAAACGGTGGAAGAATTTGGCATGGGACTTCCTCAAAATTACTACGCCTGGGAGTGGGGCGATGCGCTGTTCGTTGTGCTTGATGCATATCGAGGTTACACGGTGAACGCCAAACCCCGCGGATGGGAATGGACTATCGGAAAAGAACAATATGATTGGCTGAAGCAAACATTGGAAAACAGTAAGGCTACGTTCAAATTTGTTTTTACACATCACACATTGGGCGAAACTCGCGGCGGTAAAATAACAGCCAACCTTTTTGAATGGGGCGGCTATGAAACAAACGGTACCACCTGGGGATTTACGGCAAACCGTCCCGGATGGGCTATGCCGATTCATCAGCTGATGGTAAAGACCGGCGTGAATATTTTCTTTCAGGGCCATGACCATCTGTATGCAAAAGAGGAAGTTGACGGTATTGTCTATCAGGAGGTTCCTATGCCGTCCGATTCCACCTACATCATTGGAACGAGGGATAATGGCGATGCGTATACCGATCTGAAAATCGACGCATCGGGTCATATTCGCGTAACCGTGTCGGCAACGAACACTACAGTCGATTACGTACGCGCATGGCTCCCGGCCGATGAAACAGCCCAGCATACGAACGGTGAAATAGCACACTCATATACCGTTGTACCTAAAACTACCGGCGTGCAATCCGGCGGATCTGTACCGGCTGCGTTTGCACTTGAACAGAATTATCCTAACCCGTTCAATCCTTCAACCGTGATACGTTATCATATACAAGAAAGCGGATTCATTTCGCTTAAAGTTTATAATGTGCTGGGTGTGGAAGTGAAGAGTCTGGTAAACGATTGGAAAGAAGCGGGTTCCTATGAAGTGTCATTCCTTGCGGAGAATCTTTCAAGCGGCATCTACTACTATCGCCTGAATGCTCAGGGGACTGTTATTACAAAGAAGGCAGTTCTGTTAAAATAATTTTGTCCTATGATGAATTCAAAAATACATATTGCTTTGTTCGGTGTTTTTATGTTCTTCATCCAGCCGATGGTCGCTGCAGATCATTCGCCGGTTGCTGACACGGTGCAATTTATCTGCAACGAACTATTAGGCCGTCCAACCGACAAGTCGATTGCATTGAACATCTGTGTCGATAAGGATATTGAAGCATATGTGGAATATGGCATTCAGAAAGGTTCCTACGCATTTCAGACGCCGGTCAATGCATTGAACATCAGCAAGCCGTTTACGATCCAGCTGAACGATCTGGCCGGGGATACCAAATATTTTTACCGGGTGCGTTACCGTGTTGTCGGGACAACCGAATTTCTTGCACGACAGGAGCATTCATTCCATACAGCGCGTCCGAAAGGGAAAGAATTTGTCTTTGCGATCGAAGCCGATCCTCATCTTGATACGAGCACGAGTCCGATTCTGTACAAGCGGACTCTCGTGAATATCCTTAACAGTAATCCTGATTTTCTGATCGATCTTGGTGACACGTTCATGTCGGAAAAACTTCCTGTCATCAATCAAAATATTGTTGAGCAGCGCAATCTTCTTCTCCGTTCATTTTTTGACACAGTAGCCCATTCCGTACCGCTGATGCTGGTGCAGGGAAATCACGACGGTGAACTTGGATGGCTGCTGAAAGCGACGGCAGATAATCTGGCGGTGTGGGCGGCGAACATCAGAAAATCGTATTATCCCAATCCGATTCCGGGCGATTTTTATACCGGTGATACTTCAAACGTACTGTTTGTGGGACAGAGGCAGAACTATTATGCATGGGAATGGGGAAGTGCGCTATTCGTCGTCTTAGACCTGTATTGGTATACATTAAAAAAACCGGGTGCTACAAAAAATAACTGGGATTGGTCAATCGGCAAGACGCAATATGACTGGTTAGCGAAGACGCTGCAAAGCAGTAAGGCTGATTATAAATTTGTCTTTGCCCATCAAGTTGTTGGCGGAAGTGATACCGAAGGACGCGGCGGAATTGAAGCAGTACCTTATTATGAAATGGGAGGCTTGAACGGTGATGGCACGCCCGGTTTTGCGATAAATCGTCCGGGCTGGCCCATGCCGATACATCAACTGATGGTGCAGAATCACGTGTCGGCGTATTTCCACGGTCATGATCATGTGTTTGTTAAACAGGATCTTGATGGTGTCGTGTATCATGAAGTGCCGCAGCCGGCATATTACATCTTTACCAATCCAGAAAAAAGTTATAGCAACATAGCTCTCGCAGCTCAGTATGGATATACCCATGGTAATATTTTACCGAGTTCCGGGTATCTGAGAGTAACGGTTCGCGACACAGGAGCAACAGTTGATTATATCCGGTCCTATATGTCTGAACATGAGAATGCGCTGCAGAAGAATGGAGCCACGGCATTTTCCTATACCATTAAAAAATTTGTCACCGGTGTGCCGCAGTCTCACGCCGATGCGGCTCCGTATCAATTTTCGTTAAGTCAAAATTATCCTAATCCGTTTAATCCGGTAACGACAATTCAATATTCCGTACCGGGGACTTTGCCTGTAACATTGAAGATAATGAACATGCTTGGCCAGGAAATGGCGCGATTGGTCGACGAAGTGCAGGAACCGGGAAAGTATTCGGTTACGTGGAATGGAAGTACCGCGGCAAGCGGCCTCTATTTCTGTACGGTATCTGCCGGAGCGTATCAGTCAACAAAGAAAATGATCCTAATAAAATAATTTCCAAAATATCACATCTGGGGAACATATGAAAAACACAAAACTTATCATCGCATTAATTATTTTTTGCCTGTCAGCTCTTGTCGGACAGACGAGAACGGTCGGTGTGTTTGTGAACGACACCGCAAAGGTTTTTAAGGGATATACTCTGTTTGCTCCTAAACAAAACACTATGACATATTTAATCAATAATGAGGGACGAATTGTCCACCAATGGACAACAAGTGCGTTACCGCCCGGACAATCCGTATACCTTCTTGAGAATGGAAATCTTCTTCGCACGTGCATGACCAAGGGTAATCTCAGCAGCGGCGGCGGTGAAGGGGGAAGGATTGAAGAATACAACTGGAACGACAGTCTTGTCTGGTCGATGGATTATTCGACCACCACGTACATGCAGCACCACGACATCCACCGTTTGCCGAACGGAAATATCATCATGCTGGTGATCGAGAAGAAAACCTACGCAGAAGCGATAGCGGCAGGATTTAATCCGAATAAATTCCAGCCGGAGATTGCGCAGAAACAAATGATGCTTCCCGATTATGTCGTTGAAATCAAACCGACATACCCGTCGGGCGGAACCGTTGTCTGGGAATGGCATACGTGGGACCATCTGATCCAGGATTATGATGCGACCAAACTAAATTATGGAGTTGTGAAAGATCATCCCGAATTGGTTGATGCAGCGGGTGATCAAAAAGCCCTTCCGGCGTTTTGGAACCACATGAATTCTATTGATTACAATCCGGCATTCGATCAGATCGCTTTAAGCGTAAGAGGGAACAGTGAAGTGTGGATCATCGATCACAGTACAACAACAGCAGAAGCAAAAAGTCATGCGGGAGGAAAAAGAGGCAAAGGAGGCGATCTGCTGTATCGCTGGGGTAATCCCGCGGCATTCCGCAGCGGCACCGTCGCAAACCAGAGATATTTTCAGCAGCATGATGTGGAATGGGTGAATCCGGGATCTCCCGGAGCAGGAAACCTGACCTGCTTCAATAATGGACTCGGGCGCGGTAATTATTCGACTGTTGATGAATTTACTCCCGCTGTTGATACGGCCGGAAATTACACGATGGTGGCTGGAAATGCGACAAGCCCTGCAAATTTTACCTGGACGTACAAAAATACAACGGTCGGCGATACGATGTACTCCGAAAATATTTCCGGAGCCTATCGTCTTGCAAACGGCAATACGATCATCTGCTCGGGTACGGTTGGACTGTTCCTTGAAGTAACGTCCGCCGGACAGATAGCCTGGAGATATGTGTGTCCCGTCGATCAATACGGACGGATCACGCAGGGAAATAAACCGCCGATCGATGTTGCGCGACCGCCGGAACTGATGAATTCTGTTTTCAGAGTCTATAAATATCCTCTCGATTATGCGGCATTTAAAGGACGGGATTTGACTCCGGGAAGTTTTGTGGAACTGTATCCTACAGCAGCGGGTGAAACGCAAGAAGTTCCGCAGTCATTCCGGCTTGATCAAAATTATCCCAATCCGTTCAATCCGTCAACAGTCATCAGCTACTCGCTGCAGACGAGTTCTCCTGTGCGGCTTTCAGTATTCGATCTGCTCGGACGTGAAGTTGCACAATTAGTGAATACCGAAAAACCTGCCGGATCATATTCCGTTACGTGGAATGCTTTTAATGTTCCTTCCGGTGTGTATTTCTACCGTCTCTCGGCAGGCAACTTTACGGAAACGAAAAAAATGCTGCTTGAAAAATAAGAACGCAGCCACAAAATTATCAATCGGAGTTTTGCGATGAAAAATAAAATCTATTTTCTTCTTGTAATGACATTGCTCAGCACAATGTCTCTCTTATCTCAAAAAACACAAGTTCCTTTCGATAAACCTTCCGGCGAAGGGATATATGTCATAACGGAAACTCGATACTGGGATTCGTTGAAAGCCAACAACGGCTATACCTTGTTTGCGGCTTCGGGCAAATCCTATTTGATCGACATGGAAGGATATGTGGTAAAGCAATGGAATCTCGGCACAAACCCTCGACTCCTTGATAATGGAAATATACTCGACGCGACTAAATCGGATCCGAGCGGATTTGGGGGATTCCAGGAACTTGATTGGAACGGGAATACAGTGTGGACATACACCGAAAAACGATCGAATTATTTTCCGCATCATGACTGGACCAGGATCTATAACAAAAAATTAAAAGCGTACACAACATTGTACATCGCGAACAAGAATGTTCCCAAGGATTCCGTTCTTGCCGCTGGTGCAAATCCGGCGAATGGAACATATACCAATGTTCAACTGGATGCACTTGTAGAAGTTGATTCAAGCGGCACGATCGTTTGGGAATGGAACTTTTTCGACCACATCATTCAGGATTTCGATGCAACGAAACCAAATTACGTGGGGAGCGGAAAGACGGTTGCCAATTACCCCAACAAAATAAATATCAATATGCCCGGCAATCCGCTGAAAAACGACTGGCTGCATTGCAACTCGATTGACTACAATGACAGTCTCGGTCAGATCGTGACAAATAGCGTGCAGGGAGAATTCTACATTATCGATCATGACAACACGTTTCTGGCAGGGAACCCGGCCGGTAGTATTACGCTTGCCGCCACCAGTGCCGGCGATTTTCTTTATCGTTTCGGAGATCCTGCGCGCTATAATCAGGGAAGTTCGCCGACAACCTCATCTACCGGCAACAAGCAGATCGGCGGAAGCCACGATGTGCATTGGATAAAACCGGGACTGCCCGGTGCGGGGAATATTCAGATTTTCAATAATGGAGAGTATCTTGTAGAACGAGTATCGCAATCATACATCTTTGAAGTTAATCCGTACTATAATTCATCAAAAGTGAATACCGGCGCGTATGTTAATCCGCCAACGGCAGGATATTACACATGGACGTATCCGAACAAGGATGCCATGAAGGCGAACAAGTTGATCTCCAATCAGGTTGTGTGGATCTATTCTTCCAAGAACGACCAGAATTTTTATAGTACAATCGGCGGAAGTGAACAGAGACTTCCGAATGGAAATACATTGATCTGTTCCGACACGCAGGGGCACTTTTTTGAAGTCACCGCGGGCGACACAAGCATTGTGTGGGAATATATCAATCCCGTTACCAAGGACGGTATCAAGACGGTCTTTGCCGATCAGTATCCTATGTACAATTCCGTTTTCAGGGCGGCCCGTTATTCGGCCGATCATCCTGCATTTAAGGGAAGAACGTTGACAAGAGCAAAAACGATCACGGGAAAAACCCCGCAATATTTTAAGCCATCCGATTTTATTACAGGAATCCGATCTTCCGAAACAGATCTGCCGAAAGAGTTTGCTCTTCATCAGAACTATCCGAATCCGTTTAATCCTTCAACGACAATAGCGTTCTATCTTCCTGTCGGAGGAAACGTGCGGATTGAAATTTACACCCCTCTTGGTCAATTGGTGAGAACGTTGGTGAATCAAAATATGACCGAGGGTTCTCATTCGATTCTGTTCGATGCATCGCAATTGCCATCTGGCGTGTATTTTTGCCGGTTGATTGCAAGCAACCGTACCGAAATAAAAAAAATGATCCTTCAAAAATAAACAACACATTATATTGAATTAAGTCACAAAGGATGTACTATGAAACCCGGGATCTATCATTATTGTATTTTGACGTTCGTCATGATGTGTGTTTCGATTGGATTGAGCCAAAATCTTTCGACTTTACAAAAGACGAATTCTACTATCACCATCAGCAAATTGCCAGACACAGGCCAAAGCACAAGTTATACGGCAACATTCGGCGAAGATGCGGACTACAACTTAAACGTTCCGTCATTAACGGTGAAAGGAGACGGGACGGTCATAGACAATAATACCGGATTAATGTGGCAGCAGAGCGATGGCGGTGAAATGACAATTGAGAAGGCCGCGATCTATTGTGATACGCTGACGCTTGCCGGATACAGCGACTGGCGGCTTCCCACCGGTATTGAATCATTCGGCATCCTCAACCACGACAAACTGAATCCGGCAATGGACGTCACCTATTTCCCCAAAACGCTCGCTGAATATTGGTGGACAAGTGAACTGCGTGTCGATGATGCTACAAAAGTGTGGGCAACCAATTCCGGCGGCGGGATCGGCGCACATCCAAAATCGGAAACAATCAGCGCAGGAGGAGTCAAACATTTTCATGTTCGTGCAGTAAGAAATATTTCCACGCCTGCCGTTGCCGTTCCGCGGTTTTTGGATAACGGCAACGGAACGGTCACGGACCGTGCATTGGGACTGATCTGGCAAAAAATTCAGCCATCGCTGACAATGACATGGGAAAATGCTCTTACGTTTAGTGATTCGCTTTCATTGGCAGGATACACAGACTGGCGGCTTCCGAACATTAAGGAACTGCAGTCGCTCAACGATGCCGGACTGACGAAACCGTCAATAGACAAAACAATTTTCACATCTATGGCCACAGGAAAGTATTGGTCGTCAACAACACAATTCAATTCGGCAACCCGCGCCTGGTATTTGGATTGCGAGTACGGTATTGTTACGTACGAATTGAAAACTGTCCAATACAATGTTCTATGCGTGCGCGGTTTGGCTGATGGGAAAGTTGGAGCAGTGAACGACGTGCTGATACCCGGGGGCGAATATGAAATGGGCGATCATTTTGGTTTTGTCGATCCAAGTCATCCAAGTGACGAACTGCCGGTCCACGTGGTAAAGGTGAATTCCTTTTACATGTCAGCCACCGAGACATCGAACAAACAATGTATTGACCTTCTCAATTTTGCCTATGCAAAAGGCGCTATCGAAGTACGCAGCAATGTAGTTTTTCTCGCCGGAGGTACAGATACGCTCTGCTATTTATATCCGTTTGCATCGTACAGCAGCATCACGTGGGACGGGAAAATATTCGCCATCGCAGACTTCCGTGTTAATCATCCTTTGGTCGGCGTACTGTGGAACGGTGCCGCCGCACTGTGTAATTGGTTCAGCCTGCAGAATGGTTTTCAGGAATGTTACAATCTGAAAAAATGGGAATGCGATTTCACAAAGAACGGATATCGAATGCCGACCGAAGCAGAGTGGGAGTACGCAGGCCGCGGCGGAAAACTCAGTCCGTATCTGAATTATCCGACAGGAAACACCATAGACATTTCTTCCGTCAATCTTCCCGCTTCAGGTGATCCATACGAAAGCGGTTCCTATCCAAACACAACACCGGTAGGATTTTATGATGGTACATTAAAACTGAAAGCGGTTTATAACTGGCCGGGAAGCGCCGTAAGTTATCAGACCTCCAACGGTGCAAACGCATACGGCTTATATGACATGCAGGGAAACATTTGGGAATTTGTGAATGATTGGTACGGTCAAAATTATTATAGCACAAGTCCATACGATAATCCCAAAGGACCAACCTCCGGTTTTATTATGCCCGACGGAAAGCCGTACCGCGGCATGCGCGGCGGTAATTGGTATAATGGTCTTGTCGTAAGCGGTGTGAACGACGGACATTCGAGAGTATCCAATCGTAATCCGTCGTATTATCGCGGACCACAGGATCCCAATCATCCATACTACCATTTAGGATTCCGTGTCACCAGAAATTTTTCGTCGTCAACCGGTGTGAATGAAACAAAAACGACTGTCCCGGAATCGTTTCAGTTATTGCAGAATTTTCCTAATCCATTCAATCCTTCAACAACAATCAGTTATCAAATTCCGGCAGATTGCCGTGTCTCACTGAATGTGTATGACATTCTGGGGAACAATGTGAAAACTCTTGTTGATCAATATCAAAGTAAAGGACAATACAATATTGTTGTTGACGCATCAAATATTGCCAGCGGCATATATTTTTATCGAATTTTGGCAGGACAATATGCCGGTGTAAAGAAAATGATATTGCTGCGATAATACCTAAAGGCGCTATCGCACAACAACCCCATCTAACTGCTAGGTCATTCATCCTGCCCGTCTTGGCATATGGATGACCATTTTTCCCACTGTACACTTTTAGAACGATTTCATCTCTAACATCCGTCAATTTCATTAGAGTTCTTTAAAAAGTCGATCACGCGCATCGAAATCAGGGTATTATTGCACACTTCTAATGATTAACTCTGTTTTCGGTGTTGCATCTCATTGACTTGCTTCATAACTTTGATAATAAAGGAAAAATCAGAAGAAA
>CAJBTU010000131.1 GCA_903958625.1 uncultured Ignavibacteriota bacterium
ATTAATTATCATACTGATAGTTACGATAGTTTTCACAAGGATCATCCTGAGTTAAAACTTTCCAGCTCGGAGGATGTTCGGCAGTTCATTCGTTCCGAAGAAATTGTCGATCTCCGGAATTTCTTTCTGCAGATCGTTCTTATACCGCTCAACAAGGCAGCCCATCACATACACTTTATCCAATTGTCCCGAGGTCTTGCGTTCAACCGCCGAGAGTATCGTATCGACTGACTGGCGTTTTGCCGCGTCAATGAATCCGCACGTGTTGATAATGGCAATATCGGCATCTTCGATCGTTTCCGTCAGCGAAAATTCGTTGTGCAGCAGCTGGCTGTACAACGCTTCGGAATCGACGGTGTTCTTTGCACAACCGAGCGTGATGATATTTATTTTTTGTTGTTTGGTGTTCATTATGAAAGGACGACAAAATCAATATAAAGGTAGAGCATCGGCGAAACATAGATCAAACTGTCAAACCGGTCGAACACTCCGCCATGCCCGGGAATGAGTCCGGAAGAATCCTTTACACCGGCATCACGCTTCAGCAGCGATTCTATCAGATCGCCGATCTGTCCGAATACGCCGATGATGATGCCGATGATGACCGCCTGATGTAATTTCAAATACGGAAGAAAATATTGCTGAAACACAATCATTGTGATCACTGCCCCGAAAAATCCCCACACAGCACCTTCCCAGCTTTTATTCGGACTGACCCGCGGAAACAGTTTATGTTTTCCCATGGTAAGCCCACCAAAGTAAGCCGCTGTATCGCACAACCAAATGGAAACAAAGATGGAGATGATCGTCAATCCGCCCCAGGCGTATGTCGCCGCATGCAATGTTGAATCCGTCAGTGCCGATGACGTCGGAAAATATTGCACGGCAAGATGGTAGGGAAATTCTGCACCGAAAAGTTCACGGATTCCTGTCAGCGAAGCAAGGAAAACACCAACATACATCACACCAAAGATCGTTGATCCGGCATTTAAAAAGGCCGAGCCGTTATTCCGGAACAGCTCAACGAGCATCACAACCGTAAGAAAAAGAAAGAGAGCGGTCAGAAACAATTGCAATTTCATCAGCAGAGAGATCCCGCCGCTGTCGATAAAGAACGGAAGAATGAAATTCTGGATCTGTTCGTGAAAAAATGAAAGATGCAATGCAGAGAGGCCGATCACCGCCACGACTGTCTGAGGATTCGATCCTTTTGCTTTTGCCATCATAAAGAATTCACGCAACGCCAGTATTCCGATTGCAAGAACGAAGAGAACAAACAGCACTCCCCCCATGTAACTGATATAGAGGATGAACGGTATGGCCGCGAGTGCAACCGCGACCCTTGGGGCGAGATTCGAGAATTTTTTAGCCATTGTGCGTAGTAAAATCAGTGAGATCCAGCGAAGAGAGAATTGAGAGTGCGTTTTCTTTTTGATTATGCCTGACAAACAACGACGATAGTTCATCGGTATCAGGATAGAACCATACTGCTTCGATCCCGTTCATCTGCAGGTTCTTCCCGACCAGGTCCATTTCAAAGATGGTCGGAGTCGTTAATATTTGGATGTACCCATCCAAAACCTTCGGCTGAGCAGCATCGGTTGTTGAATCCATTTCAGATTGTCTGTTCATTCTGTTGTTGTTTGTTCGGTATGCGTTCCGTCACTTTAATGTACTGAACTATGACGAGAGAAAATATGATCATGAATACTATTCCGGTGCCAAGCACCATGGATACAGATGGTTCGCCTTGCTCTCCCATAAACATTGTCGGCGTTGTCGAATCGGAATTGCCGTAAAAATACACGCCGATCGTAGCCGAGGCATTGTTGATAAGGTGTGCCGCGATCGGCAGAATAAGCGTCTGCGAGCGGTATTGAAGGAAACTGAAATAAATTCCGAGTGCGATCAGCGGCAGAAGCCAGAATGGATTCATATGATACAATCCAAAGATCGCACCGGCAAGGAGAAATCCTTTCGTATTGCCGTACCCAAGCGAAAAATTCTTTTGGATCAATCCGCGGAACATCAACTCCTCACAGACCGACGGTGTCAGTGCCGCAACAAGCACCACAAACAGCATTTCCGGCACAGACCGGGCAACAATCAATAATTTAAACGCCTCTTCGATCGATTTTTTGAACGCTTCAATGTACGGCATCATTTCATCCGGAAGCGGGATCTTGCTTTGAAAGAACAGATACATTTCCCCGATCTGCATCAACGCGATCATACCAATGATTGCAAGGAATGATTCGGAGAATGCAGGAATCCTCCAGCGGAAGACATCGGTTAATTTTCCATGTTGCCGCTTTGCCAGCAGAATAGTCGGTACAAGAAGGAAAAGTATCTGCGAGATCATTGTCGCAAGCCGTGCAAGCGTAACATTATCTTCCGTCACCTGTCCGCCGATGATCAACAGCGTAATTCCACCGCCGACCAATTGGTAGAGGAAGAATAATCCGATCAATGCGGCAACAGCAAACCGGGCAGGTTTGTATTTCGTCTCCGGCTGCTGGAAGATCACAGATCCATTATTGATCATCTCGTCGTTCATGGTACTTTCGATTTCAATTCACCGTTGATTCCGGAATATTCCTTTAACTCGGCATCGATGGAACCGATAATGACCTTGGTATTCACCTTCACGGGGATTTTCCGTTCATCGTCGGAAAGCCATATCAAGATCCGGCCTTCACTTTTGAACAATCCTCCCTCTTTCACCATCGGCTCAACAATAATGCAGTTGAAGGTTCCTGCCTCTACGGTGATCCTTTGTTTCCCTAGATATTTAATGTCAAGCGGATTTGTTTTCCCTTTGAAAAAATTCCGGAGATTCACCCGCTGGCCTGTTTTAAACTTTGAGTAATCGATGGTCCGCGCATAATAAAATGCGGACATGATATCGTGAACGTAGGCGGGAATGTCGAAATCTCCCTCATCGGTTTTTGCTTTATGGTTCTTCTGATCGAAGAGCGCGGTATAATCTCTTTTGAATTTTCCCTCTTTAATATGCTGTTCAAATCTCCATGGGAATATTCCGGCGGAATCGAGATACGTTTCATACCGGTCGCGCACTTCAAAGAAGAAATCAAAAGTCGGTGTGGACCGCACATTGAACTGAACCTTGTACGCACGGTTCCCGAGAACCGTGTCAAACTGCGGGATGGTCATTTCCGCATAACCCGCCGTGATGATCCCGTAGTTCACATCGAACAAGAGTTTTTCGCCTACCGTGAAGGCTTTCTGGTTCTCCGCTTTTTGGGAGAGAGCTAACGTCACTATAAATAATGACAGCAGAATTCCGTTTTTCAACCGACGAACAGCACTTAGTACATTCATGAACATTACGTTATTTTTTTTCATTCAATAATTCTCTGATCCCGGATATCACCTGGCCGACGGTAATCTGATCCATGCAAACATTCGACCGGCACGGACCACCTTTGCACAATTCACACGTTCTATTATCCGCTGTAAATACTTTTTTCGTTTTCGTGTACGGTCCCCAGCGATTTGGACTGCACTGGATGATAGGCGGATAGAATGCTACAACGGGAGTTCCAACCATCGATGCAATGTGCAGCGGTCCGGTAGAATTCGAAACGAACATGCTTGCCCTTCGGTACAATGCTCCTAATTCCTTCAGCGAAAACCTTCCGGAATAATTTATCGGAACGGTCCTCATTTTTGATGCAAGGGCAGCAACAAGCTGCTCATCATTTTTCCCGCCCGTCAGCACCACGCGATAATGAAAATCCTCCTGCAGCTGATCTCCAAGTTGTGCAAAGCGATCGATGCTCCAATCCCGTGCCGACCCCCCACTCCCTGCATGTAAGACGACGAACTGTGAAACACCGTCGGCCTTCAGCATCGTATCAACATTTTTTTCCACATCATCCGGAATCGTAAACTCAAACTGCGGATCGGCCCCGAGATCAATGCCAAGCGTGCTTAAAAGATTCAAATTGTAGCCGACCTCGTGCCGTTTTGCATCCTTCCGGTGTTCATAGATGCGCTTGTTGAAAAAGAACGAATACCAGCGGTAACCCGTTCCGGCGCGCAGCGGAATTCCGGCTAAAAACGTGATCAACGCGAGATTGAACCGCGGGTACGGCAAGATGGCAATATCAAAATGTTTCGCTTTCAACAACGCCACAAATGCCTTGATGCTCTTTTGTTCATCCCACAAGATCACTTCACTTACACAGGAATGATGTTCAACAAGTTCTTTCGTATACGGACGGACAAGAACGGAAATTGATGCCGTCGGATACTTTTTCTTGAGCAGCGGAAGCATCGGAAGTGAAAGGACAACGTCGCCGATGCGGTCCGTCCGCACCAAAAGTATTTTTCTAACCGATACGCTGTCTGTCTGCATCAGAAAGGTTCATCCAATATGTCAAACCGTTCCCATCCTTGAAAATCGTAATGCCACCATTCGCTTTTAATCGGCGCAAATCCATGACGCATCATCACGTCTTTTAATAATGCGCGGTTCTTCAACACCGACGCAGGAAGATCCATGTATGCGTGGGATGCTTTTTCCGTAAAATCATCATACCCGGTCGGCATTGCAATTTCATTGCCGGATGAATCGACGATCGTTAGATCGACGGCGGCCCCGCGATTATGTTTTGAACCTTTTTTTGGATTTGCCACAAAATCTTCGTTTGGCACAATTTCCCATAACTTCCGCTGGATCGACAACGGACGGTATCCGTCAAAGATCTTCAGCGAAAGGTTCATCCCTATCAATTCGCGTTGAACCGATGCAAGACTTTCCGCAGCCACTTTCCGCAATTTTGCTTTCGCTACAGGATACAGAACTCTTTTGGTAAAATTATTTTCTGTTGCATAGCGGATATCAAGAACGAATGTCGGATCGACGGTGAGCACATCAACGATCTCATCGCGAGATGCACCTGTCTGTGTGGCCGGACCGCAATTGAAGGATAGGAAAATTATGATAACGATGAGTGATTGTTTCATAGGTTTAGGAAACAAACACCTTTGCCACATCAAGGATCATGGAAGGTTTGTTCCATAACGCAGTGCGGAATATTCCGCCGAGGGTCCGCTTCTCTTCCGGAATCGTCAGCGCGCTGTTGCAGATGTCATTCAGGGTATCATCGTGAAATCCTGCTATGGCATCTTTGATATTATAGAATATCTCATGGCGCCAGCCGAGCCGCTTGTGCCACCGTTTTTCATATTCCTGCAAGTGGTTTATGTCGCCGCTGAGTATCGATTCTGCAGCAGTTTGGCCGCCGATCATCCCGCCGATCATCCCGGAAATGATACCGCCGCCGGAGACGGGGTTTACCTGATGCGCCGCGTCGCCGACGATGATCACATTCCCTTTCACAATCTCCGGGTTTGTCTTTGCACACGGAACTCCTCCCGCTATTTGCGTCAGCATCGCTGCATTGGGATATTTCCTGTCAACAAATTCCTGAAGATATTTTATGGCCGACTTTTTCTTCGCGGCTTCCACGGAAAGTCCAAGGCCGACATTTGCCGTATGCTTCCCTTTCGGAAACACCCAGAGATACCCCCCGGGAGAGATAGAGTCACCAAGATAAAATTCGAGCACATCCTCTTCAACATCGATTCCCGACAACGTCATCTGCGCGCAACTTTCCATATCGCGAATATGACAGGTTGTGTCGATACCCGCCATTTTCCCGATGCGCGATTCTACTCCGTCCGCCGCAATGATCACAGCCGCGCGGATTTCCGTTTTCTTATCTTTGATCAGCGTCTTTACTCCGACAATCTTACCATTCTCACGAAGAAGGTCGTAAACGTACGCTTTGGTTATCACTTCCGCCCCTTCGTTTGCCGCCAACTTTGCCAGTTCGTAGTCGAAGATCCTGCGTTCAAGAACGTAACCGGTACCATCAAGTTTTGGTAAAACACTTTTTCCATTCGGCGCAACGAGCCGAAATTTTGTTACCGTTGATGCGATCCATTTCGGATCAGGCGTGATGAATTGTACGATCCCTTCATGACTCACTGCTTCGCCGCAACGGACAGGATATCCAACGTCACGGTCTTTTTCAAGGATCAAAACTTTTGCTCCGCCTGCGGCCGCATAACGGGCGGCAGTCGAACCGGCTGGTCCTGCTCCTACAACGATGATGTCATAATCATTATTCATATTTACTATGCTGTCGGATCATTTACCAGTTGCGGAATTTGCGTCGGGAGATGAGCGATCCCTTCGCGATGAAATTCGATCACTTCCCACGGACAAGCCCAAACACATTTGCGGCAATTTGTACACCGCTCTTCGATGATCGCAATTTTCGATTCCATAAGTTCTATTGCATCTTCCGGACACACACCAACGCAGCAGCCGCAATAGTCGCACTTGCCCGGAACGATATGGATCATGAGATGCGGTTGAGCCATTACTGTATTCCTAATAATTCTACTTCAAAGATCAACGTTGCATTCGGCGGGATAATTCCCCCGGCACCTTGTCTTCCATATCCAAGTTCCGGCGGAATGGTGAATCTGCTTTTTCCTCCAAGCTTCATGGTTTCAACACCGTCATCCCAACCTTGTATCACTTGACCAACGCCGAATTGATATTTGAACGGCTGACCACGATCGACTGAACTGTCAAATTTTGTGCTGTCGGTGAGCCATCCCGTATAATGAACTGTGACAATTTGTCCTTGCTTTGGTGAAGCACCTTTCCCTTCGGTGATAACTTCGACATTTACGCCTGATTTTGTCATAAAATTTTTTCTTCCGCACGATGTGATGAGAAACGATAGTAAAAGAGTAAAAAATATAAGTTTTTTCAGCATATGATTTTCAAATTTTATTCAAAATAAGGAAAAGAAGACCGACTTCCAAAAAATATTCCTGAATATAACAATGCAATCATTCAAAACAAGTGAATTGAAGCAGATATATAAAAAAACTCCATTCAGCGAACTGAATGGAGTTAAAAAACTTCAGCAAATACTACTTATTATTTTTTTCCAAGGATTGCATCTTTTGCTGCTTTTGCA
>CAJBTU010000132.1 GCA_903958625.1 uncultured Ignavibacteriota bacterium
ACATACCGCGAATGGAATCTTGACGACACGAACGAGATCCAGAAAGTGCTGTTCAATACATGGCTGGCATCGTATGCGGATTTTATACCCGTCACCGATATCCAATGGTATTTCAATAATTATTATTCCGAGGCCAATTTTGCACAGTTGTTTGAAGAAAAAGAGAGCATCGGTTTCGTTGCAGAAGTGAAATCACACATCGTCGGCTATGCTCGAATGAAGTTCAATCACGAGCATCAGCGCTGCTACCTTGAATCTTTATATGTGCTGCCGGAGTTTCAGGGAAAAGGGATCGGCATGGGGCTTCTGACGACCGTTGAAAAGACTGCAAAAGAACATGCGTACAATCATATCTGGCTTGGTGTCATGGAGCAGAATGTGCCCTCGCTGGAATGGTACAAAAAACTGGGATTCCAATTTGTCGAACAGTCGCCCTTCCAAATGGGCAAAACAACCGTGAATCATTTCATCGGCTTCAGAGATATTAAACAATAGTGTTCTAATGCTCTCACAAAAGACCTTTTCGCAATTTCCCGGTACATCGCAATTATCTCTTCACGAACTTTCCCGTCAATTATATGCGGATCAACAACAACGATGGCCGATGCTTGCCGGCGGAGTTACCGCCTTACGGAATGTTCAAACACGGACCATTGATTGCGGTACATTTTCCGTCCGGCTGCAGTACAATCCAAAACGGATCGTCAGCACGGGAGCCAGCGTTGATGCGGCGTCGATAAAAGAACGAAAATGTTTTTTATGCGAAGGGCATCTTCCTCCTGAGCAGCAGGGTGTTCTGTATAAAGAGAAGTTCCTGATTCTGTGCAATCCAATGCCGATCTTCAGTGAACATTTTACGATCTCCCATATCGATCATATCCCGCAATCCATCGAAGAACAGATACTTTCTTTTCTTTCACTGGCAAAGGATCTTTCACCGCACTATTCCGTTTTTTACAATGGACCGAAGTGCGGTGCATCGGCACCGGACCACATGCATTTTCAGGCCGCTCCGGCAGGATTGATCCCGGTAGAACAAGAGATATACGCTCATAAGAAGGTCAAAAAAAATCTCAATGGCATAACCGTTTCATCCCTTGAACGATACGGACGGAGTGTGATCGTTCTGGAGGGAAAGAGTAAACAGGAAATTGAGCTGACATTTCTGCGTTTGACCGCGGCAATGCGGAATATTATGAAGACCAATGAAGAGCCGATGATGAATGTCGTCGGTTCGCATCAGAATGAATCGTGGCGCTTGATCGTGTTTGTCCGAAGCAAACACCGTCCGTCGGTTTACTTCAATGAAGGAGAACGAAAGGTGTTGATCAGTCCTGCATCCGTTGATATCGGCGGTTTGGTCGTCACGCCGGTGGAAAAAGATTTCCGAACAGCCGATGCCGCATTGATAACGGAAATATATGAGGAGATCTCAGTCTCCGGAGAAACGCTGTCAAAAATTATTGAAAAACTATGATATCATCGGAACCAGTCATTAACGTCGGCGTCATTGAGAATTACCGTGAAGTATCCGGTGAGCTTCTTGAAAAATTCAAGATCACATCCGATGTCATTGTCAGCGGATCGTTCAACGCTGTTATGGAAAACGGAGAAATTGTGCTGTACGGCGGGAAACAAATAGAATTGCTCCGAGGGAAAGAGATCACCTTTACGCCGATGAACGGCGGTGTCTTCACGATCCACGATGTTGTTTTCGGCATCAATTTCCATTGGGAACGAAAAGAGCATCAGACATTCCAGGGGTCATTACGGCTGATCGCGCGAGAGCACGGTATCACCGTAATCAACGAAGTGTCCGTTGAAAAATATCTCGCCAGCGTCATCTCATCGGAAATGAGTGCCGGTGCCCCGATGGAACTGCTGAAAGCACATGCGATCACGTCGCGAAGTTGGCTGGTGGCAATGCTCGAAATGAAGAAAAAATTTTCAAATCTTGGAAACCCTTCGCAACGGACACAACAGAGTGAAAGTGAACTCGTCCGTTATTACGACAGGGAAGACCACGATATCTTCGATGTTTGCGCCGATGACCACTGTCAGCGGTATCAGGGAATTACGAAGGATATTTCGAATGCAGCTTCTGAAGCCATATCGATGACCAGCGGTACATTCCTTGTCTATAAAAATGAAATCTGCGATGCGCGGTTTTCCAAATCGTGCGGCGGAATATCGGAACCGTTCCATACAACGTGGGCAGAGACTCCATTGGACTATTTAATGCCGGTTCCCTGCTCTGTCGCTCACCGGTATGCGCCGCTTCAATCGCAGCAGGAAGCCGAGCAGTGGATACTCTCTTCACCCGAGGCATTCTGCAACACAACGGACGGGAATATCCTTCGGCAGATCCTGCCGTCATTCGATCAGGAAACGACCGATTTTTTCCGTTGGAAGGTCCAATACACCGTACAGGAACTTTCGGAACTGGTCCACAAAAAATCAGGAATCGATTTTGGAACAGTGCTGGATCTCGTGCCGGTCCAACGGGGTCCATCGGGACGGATCACCCGGTTGAAAATTGCCGGAACAAAGAAAACTCTCATTGTCGGGAAGGAATTGGAAATCCGGCGCTGGCTGTCAACGTCGCATCTGTACAGCTCTGCATTTGTTGTCCAAAAAGAAAACGATACATTTATCCTGCGCGGTGCGGGGTGGGGGCACGGCGTTGGATTGTGCCAGATCGGCGCAGCGGTGATGGCGGTGGAAGGATTCCGTGCAGAAGAGATTGTGAAACATTATTTCCGTAATGCTGAACTTCAAAAATTGTATTAAAAATCTGATAGGTAAGAGGCACAATCCAAATATTGACCGCAGACAGATTGAGACGCGGCAACTGTCAGTTGGAATTTCCCAAAGGATAATTTATGGATATCAATAAAAAAGTTTTACCAAAAAACCCCTGGTCGTGGATTCCGACATTGTACTTTGCTCAAGGGATTCCGTATGTTGTCGTGATGACCATTTCGGTGATCATGTATAAGAAAATGGGAGTATCGAACACTGACATCGCATATTACACCAGCTGGCTATACCTTCCGTGGGTGATCAAGCCGTTGTGGAGTCCATTCATCGATATCTTTAAGACGAAAAGATTCTGGATTGTAATGCTGCAAATGATGATTGGCGCATCATTGGCAGCCGTGGCATTCACGATTCCGATGAGTTCATATTTTCAATGGTCGTTAGCGGTCTTTTGGCTCATGGCGTTCAGTTCCGCCACGCACGACATCGCAGCCGACGGATTTTATATGCTTGCACTGGAACAGCATCAACAGGCTGCTTTTGTCGGTGTCCGGAGCACGTTCTACCGGATCGCGATGATCACTGGGCAAGGTGTTCTCGTCTATCTTGCCGGATATTTGGAAACACATGCCGGCTCGATCGCAACTGCCTGGTCCATTACATTCTTTATCCTCGCAGGAATATTCCTTTCTCTCGCCATTTATCATCGTTTTATGCTGCCGTATCCGGTCAGCGATAAGTCTGTCGTTGAAGAAGCATCAGCATCGGAAGTGTTAAAGGAATTTTTCAGAACATTCGGATCGTTCTTCAAAAAGAAGGAGATCATTGTGATCTTAAGTTTCCTTCTGTTTTACCGCTTTGCAGAAGCACAACTTGTCAAACTTGTGACGCCATTCCTGCTTGATCCGCGGACCGAAGGAGGACTGGGATTATCGACAAGTGATGTCGGGATTGCCTATGGAACAGTGGGTGTGCTTTGTCTTACACTCGGCGGTCTGCTTGGAGGATATGTTATTTCAAAACGGGGACTTCGTTTTTGGCTTTGGATCATGGTCTTTGCCATCCATCTTCCGGATGCAATGTTCGTGTATCTATCATATGTCCAGCCGGAGAATTTTGCACTTATCTGCGGCGCGATCGGAATTGAACAATTCGGCTATGGTTTCGGATTTACCGCCTACATGTTATATATGGTGATGATCTCTGATGGTCCGTATAAAACGGCGCATTACGCCATCTGCACGGGATTCATGGCGCTGGGAATGATGATACCGGGAATGTTCAGCGGCAAGCTGCAGGATGCGATCGGTTATCAGCACTTTTTCCTATGGGTCATCGCAGCAACGATCCCTGGTTTTATTGTTGCGATGCTGGTAAAGATAGATCCGGAATTCGGGAAAAAGAAATCACAATAAAAATATTACTGCTATGAAAAACAAAAAATATATTATTGGTATGGATGGCGGCGGAACAAAGACGCATGCTGTCATAGCGGACAATAACGGCAAGATTCTTGCAGAACATTTTGCCGGCCCCTCCAATTTCCAGATCATCGGTGTTGAAAAAGCAGCCGAAACGATCTTTTCGTTGATCGAAATGTGCTGTGATTCTGTCGGATGCAGGATCGC
>CAJBTU010000133.1 GCA_903958625.1 uncultured Ignavibacteriota bacterium
GCCAATTGCCAATGGGTAATTCCCTGAGAAAAATTTCCGTTGAGCAGCAAATTCTCGCCCGGTGTGTAATACTTCACCAAAATACTCTCTTCGTTCGAGTAATTACTTTCGTGACCTTTGCCGTCAACCGACGTGACCCGAATATAATATTGCCGCCCGTTCTCCAGCGCCGTCAAATCAATCGACGACTTACCGGTTGAAGCGATAAGCGTTGCAGGTTTTGGGGACAAACCGGCATAAACATTATACTGCACCACACCGGTATCGCCGAAGGTATTAAAGAGGAGCGTTATCCTGTCATAATGCGGTTCAACAACCAGGTAGGGAATGTTCGCTTTTCCTTTCCACACCAAACGGTTCGTGCGATAGCTGACGGCAGAAGTGACAAAATCCATCTCAAATAATTTTGTTCCGTTCGATGCCACTTCGGTCGCCTTGGGGGCAGAGGGATCGGCCCAGTCGATGAGCGTTGAACCGTTCGGAAGACGTTGAACACTTCCCATCCATCCGGAATAGAAATCGGGAGTGTTCCTGTACTGCCATACCATTTCGGCAGACATGGTGAGAGTATCAATTTTAAATTCAACGGCACGCGAAAATTTATTGGTCCGCAGGTTGCCGTTATCGAAGAGAGTATAGTTTCCGTTGGTTGTTGCACGGATGTCATGCTGGTAGGAGAACGATAAGGGCTTGTTCAGATAAGTGAACGTATTCGGGTCATTCTTAAATGTGAACTGATTACTTTTTCCCCCTAACCGCCACATGATGCGGCCGGTTGTGCGGTTGATCTTGGTGATTTCACTCATATTGCGGCTTGAAATAACAAGGTTGCCGTCCTTATCGATGTCGATGGCATTCATATGGACATAATCAAAGAATGCATCGGTAAGATTGGCATCGACGCTTTCGGTGAACTTGAAGTAATCCCAGCATCTCCACACGAAGACCACATTTTTCGCAGCGTCCAATTCCACCACGTGATTACCAAGAACCGAAGCGTGCGTATTCCCTCCGGTAACATATTTGCTCATATCGATGGTTTGAACTTCCGATCCGATCAGCAGCATATGTCCGTTCGGCAGTATGCGTAATTCATGTTCGTTGGGGGTGTAACCCTGTACGGAGACGATGGAATCGACCATGGTATAGGTAGAATCCAGAATGTAAAATCTGTTAATATTGCTCTGAATATAATACGAAAGCCGTCCGTCCGGTTGGACCTTAAAATCGTACGCATTTCCCGGTATCTTCCGGTAGAAGATCGGATTGGCGGCATTGTCGAAAATTAGCAGATAGGGATTTCCATTCCACATATTGCTCATGAAAAGATATCCTGAATCGGGACGGCTGGAGACATTAATCTTCACCGCAGGAAAATCCGAAGGTATCGATACATTCACTCCGCCCCGGGCTTCTTTCCGCAATACATTTTTTGGAGATTTCCTTTCGTTGTTTCGTTCAGCGGTTTGAAATTGTTCTCTGTTTACGGGAAGGTCAGCCACCATCGGTGATATTTCAAAAGAATAGAAGAGAGATGAACATTGCTGCTGTGCGGTGGTCGTTATTCCTTCTTGTATGTTCACAGATACTGTCTCAGAAGGGATAAATTCAACGGTCGGTTTCCAGATGATCGTTTTCTGGTCATCCGAGATGATTGTCCGGCCGGTGTGTGTTCCGCTGGCGCTTCCAGTCACAGTGAAGAATGAGGCAAGTTCTTGTTCCGGGGTGATTACCTTTTCACCCGGACGGAGGATAACAGTTGTGTGCTTCGATACCAGTGATGATCCGGGAAGAGGATGCAGATACTGAAATTGCATCGGTGCATCCTGCGCATGTATCGGCAAGACGAATGAGAGAATAAAGGCGGAATACACGAATATATAGGGGAAAGATTTCATACTGCGATTTCAGGGAACATTAAGGGTAATCACTCAATTGATCTTTTTTGGCGGAAGTTCTGATCAGCATAGATATGTATTAAGGTACCGGTTCAACAAGGTAATAGCAAACGCTAAAAAGAA
>CAJBTU010000134.1 GCA_903958625.1 uncultured Ignavibacteriota bacterium
AACATTGCATTATCAGCTGCTGGAAACGGTCATTGAATTCATGCACGGACAATGGGCCATTAAGAATTTGAACGGACTGATGCTCTACTGCAGCGATATGGCGGAAATGCCGCAGTATGACCCCTCAATGCTCGATCAATTGAAGCAACGTAAAACGATGTTTTTTGACATGACGATGCCCCGGTTACAGGACATTTGCTCCTTAGCGGCAAAGACAGGAATTCATACATCGGTCACCCGTGATATTCAGCATCTGCTTGATCAGATACGGCATATTCTTATTTCGAATTCCTGGACCGAGCGCGCACAACTTTCGTTGGTCAGCGATGCATTGAGATCGTTAAAAACATTGATCAACGATTATCGTGACAAAGTACTCAAGGAATATTCCTGTAATCCCTTCGGCGTTCTTGAACAAGTTATTTCGATAATACACAATGAAGGAGATCATGTTCTTCGTATTTCGCTCCATGCTGAACAGTTAAAAGAATCCGGGAAAGTACTTGTTAAAAGTTTTGAATTGGCAGACATCATTGATAACTGTATCCGCAATGGGGTTCGGGCCGTGACGCAGCCGCGACAGCCGTCCGTTTCTGTTTTGGCGTATAGAAACTCCCCCAAAATATGCATTGATGTTGCTGATAACGGAATTGGTATTCCTGAAGAAAAATGGGAAACAATATTTCAAAAGGGCTATTCGGAAAACGGAAGCACCGGTCTGGGGCTTGCTCTTGCCAGGGAAACACTGCAGAAGTATGGGGGAAGAATATTTGTAAAGCAAAGTAACGCCAACGAAGGAACAACATTTACCATAGAGTTGAATGAGGTGCCGTGATATGAAGCCGACGCTGTTGCTTATAGATGATGATGAAGCGTTCATGAAAGATTTTTCATTGTTGCGTGAACAGGAATTTCAATGCCTGCAGGCGAAGAATCCTTCGATAGGGAAACAAATAATGCAGGAAAAGAGTCCGGATCTTATTTTACTGGATCTGATGCTCGGAGATGGTGTTCACGGTCTTGATGTGATCAAAGAACTCCAGCGTATTGATAATACAATACCGATAGTGATCTTCACCGATTTTGCTTCCGTCGATACAGCGGTTGAAGCGATAAAATGCGGAGCGGTGGATTATCTGTCAAAAACCGCAAGCATCAAAGAATTACGCCTTGTGGTAGAAAAAGCTTTGCGTCAACGGCTGGCCACCGAACAGCGTCAAACTTTAGAAAACGAGATTGAAAAACCTTTCGACGAGTTGGTCGGTGAAAGTCAGGCGATCAAGAGCGTGAAAGAGAAGATCCATCTTTTTGCCATGACCGAAAATAACGTGCTGATTGTCGGCGAAAGCGGCGTCGGCAAGGAATTGGTTGCGCGTCAAATTCATCGTCTCGGAGCGCGAAAAGGCAAACCTTTTGTTGCAGTGAACTGTCCGGCTATTCCGAAGGAACTTGTGGAAAGTGAACTTTTCGGTCATGAACGAGGATCTTTTACGGGCGCGATTCAGCGCCGTATCGGCAAGTTTGAATTATCGACGGATGGGACAATCTTTCTGGATGAGATCGCAGATCTTGCTTTGGATGCACAAGTGAAATTATTACGAGTGCTTCAGGAAAAAGAATTCAATCGTGTCGGCGGAACGCAGACAATCCGCACTCAAGCACGGGTGATAGCGGCCACGAACAGTAAACTGGAAGCTTTGGTTGAACGGAAACATTTTCGTCAGGATCTCTTTTATCGTTTGAACGTACTTCCGATAGAAGTTCCGCCGCTTCGCGACAGAAAAGAGGATATTCCGTTGCTGTTCAATCACATTATGACATTTACCGCCAAAGAATTGAAAACGCCGGTTCTTTCACTTGATCCGGATGCTTTCGATATTGTTCAAGCGTATCATTGGCCCGGCAATGTGCGCGAACTGCAAAATGTTGTTGCACGGTTATTAATCACCCGCAGGGACGAAAAAAACGTTACGAAAGAAGACATCTCTTCTATTATCGGACTCAACGAACGTTCAAATGCATATTCCGGTTCAATACCGGAGACATGGAAACAAATGGACGTTTTGCGGACGGAGATGATGAATAAAGCGGGGCGTGAAGTGGAGAAGAAGTTCATCGAAGATGTTCTGCAGCGTTTTGACGGCAACGTCACAAAATCAGCCGAACACATCGGCATTAACCGCAACAATCTGCATAAACTCATTCGCAAATGCGGTATTATTACCCGCCGGTAATGAACGGACTCACAAGACCGTTTAAGAAAAGTTATAACAAAGCGCCAAGGGTAGAATTATCATTCATTGACACTCCA
>CAJBTU010000135.1 GCA_903958625.1 uncultured Ignavibacteriota bacterium
CGATGGCAAGCATGGAGATGACCGAAGCGACGCCGAAGACAATTCCGAGAGAGGTGAGACCGGAACGGAGTTTGTTACGCTTGATAGCTTCGAATGCCGTAAGTATGTTACTAACAAGGGGTCGGGAAGGTTTGACAGCTGCAAGAAATAAAAAAATTCTGGATCTCATTGCATTGATACTTTCAATGAACGTAATTTCATCGTTGCGGCATCCGGAGGCGGTGAAAGATAGATTTCATCCTTTTCCGATAAGCCTTGCAATACTACGGCAGCGTTATCATTTTGAAGGCCAAGTTTAATTTCCTGTTTAATGGTCCCCCCGTTTTTTAGATAGACGTACGTTATTGTGTCCTGTGTATGGACAGCCTCAAGGGGTATTGAAAGAACATTGGATATCTTCGCAACATTTATTTCATTCGATGTCGTCATGGCAGGCCGAAGCGTTGTATCACGATCATTAATGATAATACGAACTTCGAACACTTTTGAATCTGAATTTGGACGTTGTTCACCGATGTTCGCTACCTGTGCGATGCTGCCGGATAATTTTTTGTTCGGATCGGCATCCAAACGCAGAATCACTTCCTGTCCTACGGCAATCTTTTGGATATCGACTTCATTGATGTAGGTAATGGATTCCATCATTGTAAGATCCGGCAGTGTTGCCACCGTAGGTTCCCACGGACTAACGGTTGCGCCGACAATTTTTTTCTTTCCGTTCCATTCACGTGCATATACGACCATTCCATCGGCAGGCGCAAGGATAGTGAACTGTGTCAGCACTTGTCTCATGACATCCATTTTCTGACGTTCTTTCATCAGGTCCGCTTCAACCGCTTGTATCTTCGCAATTGACTGTTTCGTTTTCGTGATATAATTTTTTTTTGATTGTGCTATCGTACGTTCCCCTCGATCGAAATCGATCTTTGCCTGTCGTTTAACCGCAGGAGCCTCGTAAGTGGATTGTTCGAGTACGATCTTTTTTTCTTCCAGACCGAATATTAAATTCACCAGCTCATCCCGCGCCAGGGAAAGTGCCAGCGTGCTGTCGAGTATGGCCTGAGTGAATTGTGCATCTAATTTTTGCACGGAGAGTTCCGATTCTTTCAATCTGTTCGCGATCTCTGCCTTGTCAAGTTCTGCAACGAATTGGCCCTGTTTGACAACGGTACCTTCCGCAATGAGATTGGAGATCTTCATCTGCCATATCCCGGCGGCGCGAGCCTGTTCCGGTCCTTTTATCTCGATCGAATTTTTCGCCTGTAATTCTCCCGTTGTAGTGATCGAAACAATAAATTCGCCTTTTATCGGCGATACGATAATCTCATTGGAGGCACTGTTTTGAGTGCGTATAAGAAAATAAGAGAGAGCGGAGACAAAAAGAACGGTGATAGAACCATACAAGATCCGCTTATTTTGCGGAAGGGCGGAATACAAAGTAAAGAAATTTTGAATCTTCATATGAATGTTGGTTGCGGGTTGAATGAATATTGTTAACGACGGCAAAGAGTTGTGGCAAAAATGATGATAGTGAAGTCCATATTGAAACG
>CAJBTU010000136.1 GCA_903958625.1 uncultured Ignavibacteriota bacterium
CCTGCGACGAGCAGTGCATGATCCTTACAAAATGCTGTCTCGGTATGTAAAACCGGGAAATACGGTTATCGATATCGGTCCGGGGCAAGGATACTTTTCCATTCCTATGGCTCACATGGTAGGTGAGACCGGCCGAATCATTGACATCGATATTCAGCAGCAAATGCTGGATAGAGTGAAAGCAAAAGCGGAAAAAGCCGGCGTGGCGGGAAGGATAACCTGCACATTGGTCCATAATGCTGACCTCGGATTGAAGGATGAAGCGGATTTTGTCCTTGCCTTCTGGATGGTCCATGAAGTGCCAGAGAAAACGATTTTTTTGAAGAACATCTATGAGGCACTAAAATCCGGCAAAAAACTTTTAATTGCTGAACCCTATCTGCATGTCTCAAAAATAATGATGGACGAAACCATACAAATAGCGCTGAGCATCGGATTCAATCTTGTTGATATGCCAAAATATTTTTTCAGCAGATCGGTTGTATTGCAGAAACCGTGAATAATAATACGTAAAGCAAAATATTTTTCATTTTTATTATCCTATTCATCATAGGAGATAATATGGATACCTCCATAATGTATATAACCATTTCAATTGCACTCTTAGCGTTGATTGCGATTTTTAGTTTTATCGTCAGAAAACATAAAGAACCGCAGAAATTTACCCCTTTGGCCGGACTTGCCTTCGGGTTTGTTCTGGCCGCCTTGTTCACGGGAGGTGACCGTTTGATCGGTTACAGTCTTTTTGGTATTGGGATAATTCTCTCGGTAATTGATATCGTCAGGAAAATGAAACCGAAGCAATGAATGAGATTTCGTATTTTTAATAATTCCGTGATCTTAATACGACCAGGCGCGGATCATGATACATCTCATTGAGAAGAGAATGAAGTTTTCCATGCGCGGTTTCTGACCGAGCATAAAAAGAAATACGGATGATAATAACACAATAATTACAGGGGGCTTTATGAAATACAGAATTTTGCGGTTGGATGTGAAGGCGGATACAATGCAGAACGACCTGGAACATTTTCTGAACGAAGTGGACGGAGAAGTTCTCGCCGTAATCCCGAATGTGAGTCCGACATTTCAATTAATGGGGGCTACATCGAAGGTTGATTTTTTGCTTATTGTGGAAAAAGTTACGTGATCTCCTCCGGCGTGGAAGAAAAATGCTTGCCCATGAGAAGTCCGGTCAGGCTGCATTCCGCCAATTGTACGTTCTATTGTATTTTCATTGCTTCAAATAGATTTCTTAGTTTCGTTTGATCCAATTGTCCGTTGAAACGGACACCGTTGCAAAGATCCAGTCCGTATGGACCAACGACATCGATCGCTTCGCGTACATTCCCCGCATTCAATCCCCCCGCAAGAAAAACCGGCTTGCCCGCCGATCCGACAATCTTTTTACTTAGCTCCCAATTATGTCTTCGTCCCGTTCCGCCGAGTTCCTTCACGGCCAGTTTCGGATTTCCTGAATCGAGCAGGATCATATCCACGAACGGCGAGACAGATTTTGCTTCTTCGACCGAGTCTTCGTCAATAACATGGATCACCTGAACAAGCGTTATCCCGGCAAGTTCTTTTCGCAACGCGGAATACACTTCGAACGGAACTACATCTACCAGTTGCAGCGTATTCGCTTGTGTTTTTCGCTGTTGTGTAATAATGGAATCAGCATCCTGCCTGCATGTGAGCAGAAACGTTGCAATGCCTTCCGGAACGGTAGCAATGATCTCAGCGATCAGTTTTTCGGAAATCGGACCCGGTCCGCTCGGCATCGCCGAA
>CAJBTU010000137.1 GCA_903958625.1 uncultured Ignavibacteriota bacterium
GAGACATCTGAAAAATCTCACATCAATGTCATTCCGCCTACGGCTCGTAGAGAGGAGCGAAGCGACGAGTTCCGAAGGAATCCCTTTGGGAGAATCTCGCTTTTCAACTCAAATAGAAGAACCAGATTCTTCGCTTGCCCCTTTGGGGCTTCGCTCAGTCTACGACTCGTAGAGAATGACAATGGACAACCAATTTTTCAGATGTCACAATAAGTTACTTTATACCTGCAGCACCCCCGTCTTGAACTCCGCAATATTCGGATTGCAATTTGCCATCGCAATTCCCCGCGAAATAATTTCGCGTGTTTCCAGTGGATCGATGATACCATCAACCCACAAACGGGCCGCGGCATACTTCGGATCGAGTTCGCTTTCGTATCGCGTCTGGATCTCGTCGAGAAGCTGTTTCTGCTGTTCAGCGGAAATGTGCGTTCCCCCTTTTTCCATTGCCTGTACTTTAATCGCAAGAAGCGTTTCGCTTGCCTGCTTTCCCCCCATCACTGCGATCTGTGCCGAATGCCATCCGTAGATCAATCGCGGATCGTACGCTTTTCCGCACATGGCATAATTCCCGGCGCCGTAACTGTTGCCGGTGATGATCGTGAACTTCGGAACGACCGAATTCGCAACGGCATTCACCATCTTTGCGCCGTCCTTAATAATGCCGCCGTGTTCGCTTCTGCTGCCGACCATGAATCCCGTCACGTCCTGGAAGAAGACAAGCGGTATCTTCTTTTGATTACAATTTAGAATGAACCGCGCCGCTTTCTCTGCACTGTCCGAATAGATCACACCGCCGACCTGCATCTCCCCCTTTGCCGTTTTGGTGATCGCCCGTTGATTGGCGACGATACCTACGGCCCATCCGTCGATACGCGCATAGCCTGTGATGATGGTCTTGCCGTATCCTGTCTTATACTCATCCAACTCGCTGTCATCGATGATGCGTGAAAGGATCTGATATGTGTCATACGGCTTGTTCCGTTCCGCCGGCACGATGCCGTAGATCTCTTTAGGATCGAATTTCGGTTTGGAAGATTTTTCATAGTTGAAACCTGCCACCGGAAAATGTCCGAGTTTGGAAATGATGCTTCTGATCTTCTTCAGCGCTGCCTCGTCGTTCGCCATTTTATGGTCCGTTACACCGCTGATCTCGCAGTGAATGGATGCTCCGCCGAGCAGTTCGTTTTCGATATCCTCGCCAATGGCCGCTTTCACCAGATGCGAACCGGCAAGAAATACCGATCCGGTCTTATCCACGATCATCGCTTCGTCGCTCATAATGGGAAGGTATGCTCCGCCGGCCACACACGGTCCCATGATCGCCGCGATCTGTGTTATCCCCATGGCGGACATTACTGCGTTGTTCCGGAAGATCCGTCCGAAATGTTCCTTGTCCGGAAAGATCTCCGACTGCATCGGCAGAAATACGCCGGCAGAATCGACCAGATAGACGATGGGCAAACGATTTTCCATGGCGATCTCCTGCGCGCGGAGATTCTTCTTTGCCGTGATCGGAAACCAAGCTCCCGCTTTCACCGTTGCATCGTTCGCAACGATCACCACATCGCGGTTATGGATCTTACCGATGCCGAACACTGTTCCGCCCGACGATGCGCCGCCGTACTCTTCATACATTCCGTACGCGGTAAAGAGACCGACCTCTATGAACTTCGATTTTGGATCGATGAGCATGCCGATCCGTTCGCGGGCGGTCATCTTCCCTTTTTTCTTATGCTTTGCGATGGCATCCGCACCGCCCCCAAGCATCACCTGTTTGGCGTTGGCTTCCAGTTCCTTCAGCGCCCGTTTGTTGAATTCTTCGTTACGCTTGTAGGTCTCGTCTTTTTTTATTTCAGAACCGATCATAATATTTTTCCGTCATGCTAACGAAAGTCAGCATCTATTTTAAAAGATTACGAGCAATCACCAGTTTTTGTATTTCGCTTGTTCCTTCGCCGATGGTGAGCAGTTTAACGTCGCGGTAGAATTTCTCTACCGGAAAGTCCTTCGTGAAGCCGTAGCCGCCGTGGATCTGCACCGCATCACCCGATGCGCGTACGGCAACTTCGCTGGCAAAATATTTTGCCTGCGCTGCATCCAGATTCACATCAAGTCCCGCCATCTTCATCGATGCCGCTTTGCGCGTCAGCAATCTGGCCGCTTCGATCTCCATTGCCATATCGGCAAGTTTGAACTGGATCCCCTGATTGTCCGAGATCGGTATGCCGAACTGTACGCGCTGCTTGGAATATTTTATGCTGGCTTCCAGCGCACCTTGCGCCAGGCCGACCGAAAGCGCGGCGATGCCGATCCTGCCGCCATCCAGCACACCGAGCGCCTGTTTGAATCCTTCGCCCGCAACGCCGATAAGGTTCTCTGCCGGAATGCGGACATTGTCGAACAGCAGCGATGCTGTTTCGCTGCAGCGCATACCGAGTTTATTCTCTTTTTTCCCTGAGGAAAATCCGGGCGTTCCTTTTTCTACGATGAATGCCGAGATCGATTTGTTCTTCGTCTTATCGGTCACTGCCAATATCACGAACGTATCGGCGGAGACGGCGTGTGTAATAAAATTCTTGCTGCCGTTGATCACCCATTCGTTCCCCTCTTTCACCGCGAATGTTCTCATCCCACCCGCATCGCTTCCGGAGAACGCTTCGGTTAAACCCCAACCGCCGAGTTTACGGCCGCTGCAGAGATCGGGAAGATATTTTTTCTTTAATGCATCGCTTGCATTATTATAAATGTGGCTGACGCAGAGTCCGTTGTGCGCACAGAGTCCGAGAGCGACTGACGGATCGACCTTGGCGATCTCTTCGATGATGACGGTAAAATCGAGCGTGGTGAGTCCTGCCCCTCCGTATTCTTCAGGATAATACGCACCGAGGAAACCGAGTGCAGCCATTTTAGCGAAGATCTCTTTGGGAAATTCCTGCGATTCGTCGTACTTCATAACGTGCGGCTTGATCTCTTTTTCGGCAAAATCGCGCGCCATTGTTTGTACCATGATCATCTGTTCGGTGGGGGCAAAACTTATGGCTGCTTCGGACATGAGTGTTCCTTCATATGTTTGATGAGGATATAAATGAATAAAATGTGTCGTTGCAATACGCGTTTTTCACGGTGAGCATAGACAAACCGTAACATGGCAATCTGCCCGTGCAAAGGGTGACACTAACGACTGATTTCATCTGGCTTAAATCATGTTTTGATTCAATACCGGACATCGTTGTATGAAAATAGAAAAGGCGGAACTGAAGTGCAAATGAAATGTAGTGATATCACCACGGAGAGGACGGAGTAACATTAGTTGATAGCCACTTCCCGCAGAAGATGTATTCTTTAGGGATCAGTATGGTATATATAGCACTATGATTTACTGCAAGGGCAGTAGGTTTTACCTATTATGTCTTCCAAGTGATAGGTCGCGTTTTGAAAAAGACAAATAGCGATTTAATAGACAAAATACATTTCACATTTCGGTATATACTCTTGATATTGCGACAAGATGCGTGTAGTTTAGATGAAATTAAAAAAGGGTCCTTATGAAAATTGATGACATTATTTCATACTATGAATTAGTTTCAGAAGAAAAGAATTCTCTCCAACGGGGCATGAATTATCGAATAAGAAATAAATATTCGGTTTTTCTTATGTCTATAAGAAGGGGCGCTCCATATTCAGATGAAATTGACAAAAAAACTGGCCATCTAATTTATGAAGGACATGATATTTCAAAAAAATATGCAACCGATCCTAAGGTGGTAGATCAACCTTTGACGACACCAAATGGCACATGGACTGAAAATGGAAAATTTTATAGAGCAGCAACAGATCATAAGAGTGGTCTTATTAAAGACCCTGAGGTTATAAAAGTTTATGAAAAAATCCGTGATGGAATTTGGTGTTATAAAGGATTTTTCAATCTTATTGATGTAGAAATTAAGTCGGATGGGAAAAGAAATGTTTTCAAATTTCATTTACAACCAATAAAAAAACAATTTCTTGGAAAAGCAAAAATAATTGATTTACCGCAAACTCGTTTAATTCCAACGATCGTAAAGATAGAAGTTTGGAAGAGAGATAAAGGCAAGTGTGTAGAATGTGATTCTACAAAAAACCTACATTACGATCATGACATACCATATTCGAAAGGTGGTAGCAGTATTACTGCTGAAAACGTCAGATTATTATGTGCAAAACATAATCTTGAAAAATCAGACAAAATAATGATCCTTTTACCATTTATTGCCATGGGTGCATCAACAATTTCCAAATCTGGTTAAAAAAATAAACTATTTCTGCCCCTTCTTAAACGCTTCTTCCGATATTTCCTGTTCCTCGTCCCGTGAGTAACCTGGACAGAGAGAAATATCATTCAAAAGCATCTTGCTGTGTTTAATGTCGATCTTGTCGGTACGCAGGCGGAGCGGCAATGTAGAAACCTTCTGGAGCAGTTCTTTGCCTGCTTCAATATCCTTTTTGTTATCGTTATCCAGTCCGCGGGTGATCAGCGCTACGCCGTACTCCTTCACAATCTCGATGCGCGTTGGATCAAGTTCGATCGCTTTTTTGCAGTATTGCACTGCTTTCTCCAGATCCCCGCTGATACCGAAGGTCCATTTCAGCAGAAAGAACGAAGGACAAAGCCGGTAATAGACTCTAAGTGCGATATTCGCCGATGCTTCCAGATTTTCTCCGTTCGGTGTAACATAATCCGAATGCCGGCCGACTGCTACAATCCCAGTCCTGCTCGATCTGTTTCGCGGAAAAGAGTGATGAAAGTATCCCTTTGGTGGTAGACATTCGCGCATTGGCGAGTCCGCGCATAAAGTAACATTCTCCTTTATCCGGCGCAGCGCGTATCCCCTCTTCGGCAATGCCGACCATCTTTGCATAGATGTCGAGCTTCCATTGCTTCTCGTCAGATTTCTTCACGTCAAGTTTCTCGGCGATCTCATAATAATCCAGACAGATCATTGGACGAACAAGGTGATCGTTCGGTTTATATTTCAGCGCTTCACGGCAGCTCATAATGGATTCTTCAAATTCGTACTTTCCCAGCTGCTCGTCCGCTTTTTTAAAATAGATATTGTATTGCTCCTCCGCATTCGGACCGCTTTGAGCTGAGAGAATTGTTGCAAAAAAGACAAGCGCAAAGAAAACGATGGATGATCTCATTGAAACCTTGAATATGTGAAATAATTGTTCTGTTGAATATGGAGAATTGGAATTATTTATGCAATGGAAAAGCAATCATGTCTGACATGGACCTTTTTACTTTCAAATATCAGATAATCCGAAAGAGTGTTGGATTAGCTTTTGCCTTCCTGCGTATTAATCTCTATTTTCATCATCATCTCTTAATCGACAGGCAGGATCATGAAACGATTGTTCCTTTTCCCACTACTTACAGTTCTTATTTGTGCACAAACGAACTTCGTCCAATACGTGAAGCCTCTCACCGGCACGCAAAGAATGGGACACACGTTCCCCGGTGCGGCGGTTCCGTTCGGCGCGGTTCAGCTCAGTCCGGACACGGATACGCTCGGCTACGAGAAGAACGGCAAGTATCAGGCGGAGGTGTATCAATATTGTTCCGGTTATCAATATGAAGACCGTACGATCGTCGGTTTTTCGCACACACATTTCAGCGGCACAGGGCATTCCGACCTCGGCGATTTCCTTATCATGCCGACGACCGGAACATTACAACTAAATCCCGGCACCGCCGATCATCCGGAGAACGGGTACCGTTCGCGTTATTCCCATACGAACGAAACTGCAGAGCCGGCGTACTACAAAGTGAAACTGGACGATCACAACATCACCGCCGAACTGACAGCCACCACGCGTGTCGGCTTCCATCAGTACACTTTCCCGCGGTCGGACTCGGCCCATATCATCCTCGATCTGATGCACGGCATCTATAATTATGACGGAAAAAATGTCTGGACATTCGTCCGTGTGGAAAACGATACGCTTGTCACCGGATTCCGCCAGACAAACGGCTGGGGCCGCACACGCACGGTCTATTTTGCCATGACGTTCAGCAAACCGTTTTCGTCCTACGGTCATGCAAAATATGATACATCCATCTACCGCGGATTCTGGAAGAAGTTCGATGTGAGAACGAATTTCCCGGAGATGGCGGGAAAGAACATCAGAGCGTATTTCAATTTCTCCACACAAGAGAATGAGAAGATCAAAATAAAATTCGCCCTCTCTCCCGTCAGCACCGAAGGAGCACTGAAGAATCTCGCCGCCGAAATACCGGATTGGGATTTTGAACGAGTGAAGAAGGAAAGTCAGCAATTATGGAACGAGGAACTGGGAAAAGTTAATGTAGGAATGCTGACGCAGAAAGATATGGAAACATTCTACACATCGCTCTATCATACGCTGCTCGGTCCAACGGTGTATATGGATGTTGACGGCAGGTACAAAGGGATCGATCAGAATATCCATCAGGCGGACGATTTTGTGAACTACACGACATTCTCACTTTGGGATACGTACCGTGCGCTTCATCCATTGTTCAACATCATCCAGCCGAAACGGAACGGCGATATGATACGCTCCATGCTCGCGCATTACGATCAGAGCGTTCATCACATGCTTCCGGTCTGGTCACACTATGCCAATGAGAATTGGTGTATGATCGGTTACCACAGTGTCTCCGTTATAGCCGATGCGGTGGTAAAGGGAAACATTCCGTTCGACGCTGTAAAGGGGCTTGAGGCAAGCGTTACCACGGCGAAACAAAAATATTATGACGGATTGGAATATTATATGCAGACGGGATTTGTGCCGGAGGATAAGAATTCCTCTTCCGTTTCCAAAACGCTGGAATACGCGTACGACGATTGGGCGATCGCACAAATGGCGAAGAAACTTGGAAATGAAAAAGTGTACGCCGAATTCATGAAACGATCGGAGAATTTCAACAATGTATTCGATCCATCCATCGGATTCATGCGTCCGAAGATGAGCGACGGAACGTTCCGGAAGAACTTCAGCACACTGGAGACAGACGGGCAGGGATTCATCGAAGGGAATTCGTGGAACTATACGCTGTATGTTCCGCACAATGTTCCTCAACTTGTTCAACTGATCGGCGGGAACAAGCGGTTCTCGCATTATCTTGATTCGCTCTTTACGATGAATCTTCCGGACGAGTTCTTTGCTCACAACGAGGATATTACGCGCGAAGGGATCATCGGAAATTACGTTCACGGCAACGAGCCGTCGCACCATGTGCCGTATCTCTATAATTGGATCGGCGAATCGTGGAAGACGCAGGAAAAAGTGAGGATGATCCTTGATACAAAATATTCCAACACGCCGGACGGGCTAAGCGGCAATGATGACTGCGGTCAGATGTCCGCATGGTACATCTTCAGTGCACTCGGTTTCTATCCCGTTGCACCTGGTTCGGATAGGTATTCCATCGGAAGTCCTCTGGTTCGATCAGCAGTAATTCATATGGAAAATGGAAAGACGATCTCGATCGAAGCGAAGAACCAATCCGCAAAGAATGTGTACGTGCAGAATATTTTGCTGAACGGAAAAGTGTGGAAGGAAAATTATTTTATCCATTCCGATCTGATGAGCGGTGCGGCAATCGTGTTTGAGATGGGAGCGAAACCGAAGAAGAGATGATGCACGTTAAGCATCAATCCTATGAACCTATCGAATTGAATTCTTTGATCAGATCTTTATCTATAGATTTCGATAATTCACCTAACCACAATTCTATATATCCGCGATCAAAACCGGGACTCCTTTGAATAATGCCTTTAACGTCTTCAATATCACGCGGTCTTCCGGCAAAGAGCTTGTGGATAATAATATCCTCCAACGATGCATATTTCACCGGATATCTATCAAGCATGACCGGATTTGCTCTTCCCATTGCCTGACGCTCGTACGATAAAAAAGAGAAAATGAGATCGACCCGAATCTTTGATTCCGGATCATAGAGCGGAAGAACATTCGATCTCTTAACGAATTGTTCCGTATCGTCTACGGCGGGATAAAGTTGAATTGATTTCGCAAGGTGCTCTATTTGCGATGCAAAGGAATTTCAATACCCAGTGTGATATTGATATCTCTGGTCAGCCGCGGTTCACCATAAAGCAATACGGCCTGGCCGCCGATAACGATATACGGAATCTGTTGAGAATCGAATGCTTTGGCGAGTTTAACGAGAATGGATTGAAACATTGATGTTCAACTTTCGTGCAAGTTCCACTTCATCATCAAGACCGTCAAGAAGGTCCAAATCCGAAAAATGACCGAGCAAACGCGCATGCTCATAGAGCGAATCTAAAATGATGAATTTTTGATCCATTGTTAGAGGTTCTTTTCTGTTGAACTCTTTTTCAAATCGCTCTATCTCTTTGTGGTCAGTGATCATATGTGAGTAAACTGCTTATTTATCGATCAAGTCGCAAATCTATTTCTTCAGCAGCTCTTCCGCAACAGCATACGGCGTGCGGCTGCGAGTGAGAATCCCGGAGAGTTCCAGTTCCAGTTTTTGTTTGCGTTCGGTATTCCAGAACGTAACGGTGAATTTGTCGCTGATGATCTCTTCAATGCGGGCTTTTAACTGCCGTGCGCGGCGTTTTTCGAACTCGCCGGACCTCGTAAGATATTCCCGGTGCCGCGTGATCTCAGAAGCAATACTATCGATGCCGATCCCTTCACTTGCCGTTGTTTTTACCACATCGGCCATCCACGAATGTTCGTCGTGCGCCCGGAATCCGAGGATCATCTTTATCGACATCACCGCCTGGTCCGCACCCGGTCGGTCCGATTTGTTCATCACAAAGAAATCGGCAATTTCCATCAATCCCGCCTTCATCGCTTGAATGCCGTCACCCGATTCAGGAACGAGTACAACCACGGTTGTATCCGCTGCTCCGGCAATATCCAGTTCGGATTGACCGACACCGACCGTTTCAAATAAAATGATATTGAATCCGGCCGCATCAAGTATATCGGCCGCTTCGCGCGTTTTTTTACTCAACCCGCCTAAAGATCCACGCGAGGCCATTGACCGGATGAACACGCCTTCGTCCATTTCCACTTCGCTCATCCGCACACGGTCGCCAAGCAGCGCGCCGCCGGTGAACGGACTCGTCGGATCGACGGCAATGATGCCCACCTTCATCGACTGCGAACGGTAATGCTTAGCAAGTTTGTTTGTCAGCGTACTTTTGCCTGCTCCGGGCGGCCCGGTGATACCGATGCGGTAAGCCTTACCGGTATGAGGGTAGAGTGCGGAAAGGAATTGTTCCGCACCGGCGTTCTCATTCTCCACAAACGAGATGGCACGGGCTATGCTCCGTCTGTCGCCGGTAAGCAGTTTTTGTATGTCGATACTGTTCGTCATTAACCGTTTACAGAATTTCACCCCGAGTTCAAGTGTGATACAGTCGAGCGCGCCTAAGGATGAATAATGTATTAACCTCTTGTCCGAAAAAATTCCACTGTTCGCTTCAATCCTTCTTCCAGCGTTACGGTCGGTTTCCATCCGAGTACCTCGCCGATCTTTTTCGATGAGATCACGCTCCGCATCTGTTCGCCTGCTTTTGCCGCTATATGTTTCTCGTCGCAATTCGATCCGGTAAGTTTCTTTATGTGATGGAACAACTGATTCACATCCGTCTCAATGCCGGTACCAATGTTGAAGATATCCGATCCGTTGTGTTTCAAACCAAGCAGATTCGCCTGCACAACATCACCGACGAAAACATAATCGCGCGTCTGTTTTCCTTCACCGTTAATGATCGGCTGTTCTCCTTTCAGCATCTTTTGCGTGAAGATGGCAACAACTCCCGCATCACCGTGCGGATTCTGGCGCGGGCCGTAAATATTCGCATACCGGAGAATCACATGTTCAATACCATAGGTCTCTTTATAGAAAAAGAGATATTTTTCGGTCACCAGTTTTGTGATGCCGTACGGAGAGAGGGGCCGGAGCGGATGCTGTTCGTCGGCCGGAAAATAATCCTGCTCGCCATAGATAGCGCCGCCGGTAGAGGAAAAGAGAACTTTCTTCAGGCCGTATCTTCTTCCGAACTCCATCAGATTCAGAAATCCCAGCACGTTCACCGACGCATCGAATTTCGGATCGGCAACCGAACGCCGGACATCCATTTGGGCTGCGAAGTGGCTCATCACGTCGATCTTCTCATCACGGAAAATATTTTCCACGGCAGGATCCTGAATGTCCATCTTATACACTTTTGCTTTCGGATTGACATTTTCCTGTTTCCCGCTTGAAAAGTCATCAAGAATGATGACATTGTGTCCTTCCTTGATGAACGCATCGGCTGCATTCGATCCGATAAATCCGGCTCCGCCGGTTACTAATATGTTCATTGGTGCTGTAATCCTTTCTTTCCTATGTCTGTCCTGTAATAGATCCCTTTATATGAAATATTTTTGACCGCTGCATACGCCCGTTCGATCGTATCTTTCAATCCGTCGCCGACTGCGGTAACTCCCAGCACTCTTCCGCCGGAGGTCACAGTTTTTCCGTTTTCGCTTCTCGTTCCGGCATGAAAGACAACGGCATTGTCCGCAGTTTTTTCCAATCCGGCGATCATGTCCCCCGTTTCATATTCGTCAGGATAACCGTGTGACGCTAACACGACACACACCGCCGACGAATCTTTTAACTTCAGCTGATAGGAAGAAACATTTCCGGAAGCACACGCAGAGAAAAGATCGAACGCATCGCTTTCAACAAGCGGCATCACAACCTGCGTTTCAGGATCGCCGAGCCGGCAATTATATTCAACCACCTTCGGTCCTTCCTTCGTCATCATCAGACCGACGTAGAGACAACCTTTGTACGGATATCCTTCCGCCGTCATTCCTGCAAGTGTGGGCTTAATGATCGTTTCTTCAACTGTTTTCAGAATCTGCTTCGTCACCACCGGTGCCGGTGCATACGCTCCCATGCCGCCGGTATTCTTTCCGGTATCGCCGTCTCCGATTCGTTTATGGTCCTGCGCGGAAGAAAGAAGAACATATTCTTTTCCGTCGCACAGTGCAAAAAGCGACGCTTCTTCGCCCGACATGAACTCTTCAATAACGATATTATTTCCGGCATCTCCGAATACTTTGTCCCGGAAATATTCTTTCAGCGTCGCGATGGCCTCTTCCGCCGTTTGACAGATCGCTACCCCTTTCCCCGCCGCCAAACCGTCCGTTTTGATCACGAACGGCGGGAGGGAATACATTACATACTGTACTGCTTTTTCAAATTCCGTCTGATTGAATGTTTGATAGTGCGCCGTCGGGATGTTGTGCCGTTTCAGAAAATGTTTCAGGAACATCTTGCTCCCTTCCACCTGCGCCGCTGCTTTGGACGGACCGAAGATCTTCAATCCTCGGCTTTCAAACAGATCGACGATCCCTTTTACAAGCGGAGTTTCGCTGCCGACGATCGTAAGATCGATCCTGTTCGTCTCTGCAAACTGCGCCAGTCCGCTAATATCATCCGCTTTGATGGCAACACACTCAGCTATTCCGGCGATCCCGGCATTCCCCGGCGCGCAGAATATTTTCGTTACTTTCGGACTCTGTTTCACTTTCCATACGATCGCATGTTCGCGTCCTCCGGAACCGATCACCAGAACATTCATCGTTCAGACCTCGAGGAATTTTGTGAATATCTTTGCCAATTCGCCGGTCAGTTTTATGCGGTTATATTTTTCAGCGACCTCCGGTTTTGCGCCGCGCAGTTCGTTCCGTTCGTATTGGTGATACAGTTCCACGATCTGCTTTGCGATCGCATTGACATCTGTCGGTTCAACGCACACACCTCCGGCCTCATCTATGATCGACCGGATATATCCTTTCGGCACACAACCCAAGATCTTTTTTCTTGTCCCGATATATTCAAAGATCTTTCCGGGAGTCGTCCAGTCATCCTGCATCATCACCCACACAACGTCGGACGCCAGCAGATACCGCACCGATTCCCTGTGCTCAAGATAGCCGACAAGATTCACCGAATTCTGCATCCCCAGTTGATTGATCAAATTGATATGCTCGGGACGGAACAAGCCGACGAAGCATGCTTCAATCCTGCCACGAAGCGGCGGATTTTCTTTGAAGACCTTTGCCAGCGCATGAAGAAAATAGACCGGTGTGATATTCCCGTAGAACATTCCGGAATAGGTAATTCTCATCTTTTCGATATGCGGAAGGAGTCCCGGATTTTCGACAACGAGATCTTCCGGATCGAATCCGTGCGAGAGAATGTTCACATCATCATGCCGGAGAAATTTGTGACGTGTTAAGATCTCCTCTTTCACACGGCGGTGCGTCACGGTGATCATATCAGACCGGTGGAGAACATTCTTCTCTTTCCGGTAATGAATGTATCGGTGAAGGGGCGTTGGAAAGAATTTGAACGGATAACTCAGCCACGAATCGCGGTAATCGACCACCACAGGAATCTTGAACCGTTTCTTCAGTTCGATGCCGATCAGAAAATCGGTGACCGGAGGAGCCGTGGCAAAAATAACGTCGAACTTTTCCTTCGCGATCACATCGCTTGCCGCTTTTACTGCATACCGTTTCCACCCTATCTTATTATCAGGGATAAAGAAAATATCGCTCATAAAATTCAGGAAGCGGCGCGTACGCTCTTTCGGCATTTTAATAACATCATTCTTTTTGCGAAGCATGGCATTCGGACCGGACGATTGCGTCCGGATGATCCTGATGTTCAGCTGTTCGATCTCCTTCAGCAGGGATTCATCTTTTGCATAGTATCCTGTATTCCCTACCGTAATGACCGTGGGCTGCCAGCCGTACTGCGGAAGATATTTGACGAACTTCAATATCCGCTGCACACCGCTGCCGCCGAGGGGAGGGAAATAATAGGCTATGATTAATACTTTTTTCATTAATACGTATGACTTCTATTAAGAATTATGTTTAGTGACATCTGAAAAATTGGTTGTCCTTTGTCATTCTGAGCGAAGCCCCAAAGGGGCAAGCGAAGAATCTTGTTCTTCTATTTGAGTGGAAAATCGAGATTTCTCGTCGTTTCGCTCCTCTCTACGAGCCGTAGGCGGAATGACATTGATGTGAGATTTTTCAGATGTCTCAAAGATTATGTTTACCAAATGGAACGAAGATTCTGATGCTGCGAACAGATTTCTCACTTCGCTTTGTGAAGAAACTATTGAACTCGTTCGAAATATCAGGGCAGTAAAACGAGTCTCATAAAATAATCAATTCTTTCGGTGAACCTGTTAATAATTCATAGCCATGTTCCTGCACGACAACCGTGTCTTCAATCCTGAGTCCGAACTGTTTCGGGATATATATCCCCGGCTCGATCGTGATCACATTTCCAATAGCAAGAATCGCCGTGCTTTGCGGAGCAACTCTCGGCAATTCGTGGATTTCTAATCCCACACCGTGACCGAGGGAATGTCCGAAATATTTTCCGTATCCCTTGGCCGCAATATGCTTCCGCGCAATGCTATCTAACCGTTTTGCCGGTATTCCTTGACACACAGCGTCGCATGCACGCTGCTGTGCATCCAGAACGATACGATACACTTTTTTCATATCGGAAGTCGGTGTGCCGAGACAGAGCGTTCTCGTCATGTCGGAATGATACCCATCAACGGTACATCCGAAATCAAGGGTGACGAATTCCCCGTCCTGTAATTTCTTTGTCGACGCGGTGCCGTGAGGCAAAGAACCACGAACGCCGCTGGCTACGATCACATCAAATGAATCATTTTCGGCTCCATATTTTTTATGGAGATAGGAAATCTCTGCTGAAAGATCCAGTTCGGTCATTCCACGTTTTATAATGCCGAGGATCTTTTTGAAGACCTTATCGGAGATATCGAATGCCTGCTTCAGCGTCCGGATTTCCGAATCATCTTTCACGGCACGGAGAGATTCAACGACACCGGAAACAGCGGCAAGTTTTTTTGAACCGGCAGCATGTTTGATATTCTCAAAGGCGGCAACGGTAACATGGTCCTTCTCAAATCCGATCGTCTTCACTGCCGATAAAATTTTTTCTTTTACGGCCGCCTGCACCAGACTGCCCGATGCGATGATCTTCGTATCCGCAGAGACACCTGTTTGAATGATCTCTTTATACCGAAAGTCCGTTAAGAAACTGACCGACCGATCCGTTACAATGAGCAATCCGTTGGAACCGGAATATCCGCACAGGTACCGCATCGTGGGAGAGAACGACGAAACGAATGCATCCAGTTTTTGGTTGTGCATTTCGTTACGTAACGCTGAAATTCGCGGGGAAAAATCCATACGTTCATTTCATCGGCGTGTCAGCTTGAACGCCGGCAGCCTTCCATAAAAAATTATCCGTGATAGTTCGGTGCTTCTTTGGTGATATGGATATCGTGCGGATGGCTCTCGCGCAATCCGGCATCGCTCATCTTAACAAACTGTGCCCGTTCCTGCAGCGCAGCAATATTTTCCGCACCGCAATATCCCATAGCGGCACGCAATCCGCCGACCATTTGGTACACGGTGGCGCCTAATTCTCCTTTGAAGGGAACTCTTCCTTCAATGCCTTCGGGGACCAGTTTCTGCACATCATCTTCAACATCCTGAAAATAGCGGTCCTTGCTCCCTTCCTTCATCGCATCGATCGAACCCATACCGCGGTACAACTTGTACGTTCGTCCTTCATACAATACTTTCTCTCCGGGACTTTCCTGCAGACCTGCAAACAGCCCGCCGATCATCACGCAGTCGGCACCGGCAGCGATCGCTTTCGCTATGTCACCGGTATGTTTGATACCACCGTCCGCTATCAGAGGAATATTGAATTTTTTCGCTATCGATGCACACTCCATAACGGCGGTCACCTGCGGAACGCCAACCCCCGCAACGATCCGCGTTGTACAGATCGAACCCGGACCGATACCAACCTTCACGCAATCCGCGCCGGCTTTAATTAATTCCTTCGTTGCTGCCGCTGTTCCGACATTGCCGGCGATCACTTCAATGGTGAATTTCGATTTTACCTTCTTCAGCATATCGATCACACCTTTGGAATGTCCGTGTGCGGTATCGATAATCACCACGTCAACGCCAGCTTTCACAAGCGCATCAACCCGTTCGATCGTATCCGCCGTAACACCCACGGCTGCACCGACACGAAGTCGTCCGTGTTTGTCTTTGCATGCATTGGGGAACCGTTTTTTCTTCTGAATATCCTTGAAGGTAATGAGACCTTTCAGTTTTCCGTTCTTGTCCACAACGGGAAGTTTTTCGATCTTATGCCGCTGCAGTATCACCTCGGCCTCTTCCAGCGTTGTGCCGATCGGCGCAGTGATAAGATTGGTCGAGGTCATCACATCGGCGACTTTCAGCGAACGATTCGGCTGGAAACGCAGATCGCGATTGGTAAGGATCCCGACAAGTTTTCCGTCTGCAACGATCGGAATTCCCGATACGCTGAATTTCGTCATCAGGTCCAGCACGTCGCCGACAGTCTTATCCGCAGTCAACGTGACCGGGTTCATGATCATGCCGCTTTCGGACCGTTTCACTTTATCAACTTCCTCCGCCTGACGCTCGATCGAAAGGTTCTTATGAATGATGCCGATCCCCCCTTCGCGCGCAAGAGCGATGGCCATTTCCGATTCGGTCACCGTGTCCATGGCTGCAGAGAGAAGCGGGATATTCAACCGGATATTCTTTGTCAGTCGTGTCGAAACATCGACATCGCGGGGAATTACAGAAGAACGCGCGGGAACAAGAAGCACATCATCGTACGTGATCGCTTCGCCGATTATTTTTTTTGATTTCATACCGGTCCTTTTGTATTAAAACAAACAAAGGATGCGGAGTGCATCCTTCGAAATTTCAAATATTCGTTCTGTGAGACGGTCAAAGGAAGAATGTTGTGTAATGTTTATATTTTCCAATCCAAAACCAGATGATAGTGTCATTCTCTTCGACCGCCAGTGCCCTGTGTCTGCTGCCGACCCGCATAGACCAGATCCCCTCGACCTTCAGCAACCGCAGTAACGGATGATCCGGATACTGCTTTATGACGGAAAAATTATGATCGGAGATCTTCCTTACCGTAAGAGGCAGTTTATTGTACATCTCCGAAAACTGTTCTACCGCGATATGCTTCATAGATCCTTGAATTTACCGTCGGAAAAATCCTGCTTGGCCTTCTCTGCGTCTCTTTCAAGTTTCTTCTCTTTGATATGTTCGTCAAGGTCTTTATCCCACGAATCGCCGTCAAACTCGTCGAACCATTCACGCAGCCGTACCCGTTCTTCCTGGAGAGTTCGTAGATCTTCGATTGTATCTGTTCCAGTAGATTCATCCGTCCGCTCTTACATGAATGCTGCGTGACCGGTAATATCTTCGCCGATGATCAGCGTATGCATTTCGTGCGTTCCTTCGTAGGTGATCACCGATTCCAAATTGGCGGCATGCCGCATGATCGGATACTCGTCCAGAATTCCGTTCGCACCGTGGATCGCACGCGCCATCCGGGCGATCTCCAAGGCATGGAACACGTTGTTCCGTTTCGCCATCGAGATCTGTGTAAACTTCACTTTCCCCTGATCTTTCAGCCGCCCCAACTGCAGGCACATCAGCTGCGCTTTGGTAATTTCGGTCACCATATACACCAATTTTTCCTGCGTCATCTGGAACGCGGAGATCGGTTTGCCGAACTGCACACGTGAGTTCGCATATTGCAGTGAAGAATCATAACACGCCATTGCCGATCCGATCACACCCCAAGCAATACCGTACCGCGCCTGGCTAAGACACATCAGCGGAGATTTCAGTCCTTCCGATTTCGGAAGGATGTTTGCTTCCGGGATCCAGCAATCCTGGAACACCAGTTCGGATGTAACCGACGCACGCAGAGAATGTTTGCCGTGCATTTCGGGAGCAGAGAATCCTTTCGTTCCTTTTTCTACA
>CAJBTU010000138.1 GCA_903958625.1 uncultured Ignavibacteriota bacterium
ATTGAAGCATTGTGTACTTTTCCCTACCTTACTGCGGTGCCGGATCTCTGCAGCCCGGCGGAGAAATGACGTAAGGAGTACACCCGTTAACCTCTCGATCGCGAACGCATGAAAGAGGTTTTTTTGTTTAATAGGAAGCAGTCATGAAAAAGACCGATCAACAATCAGATTCAATGCGCATTCGCGCGAAGGCGGAGAGCGTACTGAAAACGAAAAAGAAAAAAAGAATTCCTCCGCGTTCCGAAGCCGAAACAGCAAAACTTGTTCACGAACTTGAAGTGAACAAGCTCGAACTGGAACTGCAGAATGAAGAGCTTCGGCTGGCAAAAGAGCAATCCGAAGCGGCGGCGATGAAATATGCCGAATTATATGACTATGCCCCTTCAGGGTATTTTACCCTTTCAAAACAAGGAATTATTGTAGAGCTGAACCTGCGCGGCGCAGACATGCTTGCACAGGAACGTGCAAGGGAGAAGAAACGAAAATTCTCCTCCTTTGTCTCACGTGAGACAAAAAGTACATTCAATCTCTTCCTGGAAAAAATATTTACAAGCAAACCCCTCAAAAATTGCGAGGTGATTCTGTCGGTGGATGGCCGGAATCCAATGGTTGTTCACATGAAGGGTATCGCCGCCTCCAACGGAACGCACTGCCTGTTGACCGCGGTCGATATTACCGAACGGAAGAATGCGGAAGAATTGCTGAGGGTAACCGAGGAAAAATATCAAAGCATTGTTGAGGTCACGTCCGAGTGGATCTGGGAAATAGACGCGGAAGGAAAATATTGTTATTGTTCCGATAAGGTGGAACAAATTCTCGGGTATACGGTCGCCGAGATGCTGGGCAAATCACCGTTTGACGTTATGCCTCCGGACGAACAAAAACGTGTTGGCGCGATCTTCGAAAAGATCGTTCAAAATAAAAAGACAATTATTGATCTTGAGAATTGGAATGTGCATAAGAACGGCCATCTCGTCTGTTTATTAACTAATGGTTTTCCTCTCTTCGACAAATCGGGAAATATTACCGGATACCGCGGGGTCGACAAGGATATTACCGACCGGAAAAAAGAAGAGACGACGATTCGCCAGCTTTCACAAGCGGTGGAGCAGAGTCCGGCGTATGTCATCATTACGGACGTGCAGGGGAACATTCAATACGTAAATCCAAAGTTCTCCGAGGTGACCGGATATAGCCCCGACGAAGTGATCGGAAAAACTCCGCGTATTTTTAAATCGGGGGAAACGCCCGCCGAAGAATATAAAAAGTTATGGAACATTCTGACGACGGGGGGAATATGGCACGGAGAATTTCATAATAAGAAAAAGAACGGCGAACTGTTTTGGGAGTCCGCAACAATATCGGCGATCAAGAATGAACAGGGGATAACGACGAACTATCTTGCCGTTAAAGAAGACATTACGGCGCAAAAGCATTTGCAGCAGCGCTTTGCATTAAAGTCCAGCTTGATCAATTCTCTGTTCGACTCGGTTCCCGACCTTGTTTTCTATAAAGATCTCGCCGGCGTGTATCAGGGCTGCAACCGCTCTTTCGCTGAATATGCCGGAAGGTCAGAAGAAGAGATCGTTGGGAAAACAGACTACGATATTTTTGACAAAGAAACGGCGGACTCTTTCAGGAATCGAGACCGGCACATGCTGAAGTTGCTCGCGCCGCAGCAGAACGAGGAATGGATCACGTGTCCCGATGGCCGGAAAAAACTGGTCGATACGCTGAAAACGCCCTACTGGGATGAGAACAAAAAACTTATCGGCGTTATCGGCATCAGCCGCGATATCACCGAACGCAGGAAGACGGAGAATCAGTTGCGGTTGTCCGAAGAACGATTCCGTTCCATCGTTGAAAAAATGATATCCGTGCAGACTGAAAAAGATATTACCAGCATCATCGCAGAAGGGACCAGATCGCTGGTAACGTACGACACGCTTTCGATCTATGTGGCCGATCATTCCGCAAAAAAATTGTATCCCATCAATATCGATGGTCCGCAGTGGAACGCGACCAATCTTGAAGATTGGACGATCTCGATCGGTGATGGAATTATCGGTTCGATCATTGCCTCCGGCAAAAGCGAATTGATCAACGATGCCCATACGGATATCCGGTCGGTCTATCCGAAAGGGGCAACGATGCAGAAAGAACAGATGATCGTTCACCCGCTTCGCGCCGGGAATATCGTATGGGGGGCTTTTGCCATCAACCGGATGTCCGAACAGAAGTTCACGGCCGAAGAATTTGAACTGACGAATTTCATCGCCACGTATGCATCGCTGGCCATCGACAATATTTCGCTCATCGATAGATTACGTTCCACCAGTTCGCGGCTTGAAAAACTGATCCAGAACATTCAGGCGGGAGTGCTGGTGGAAGACGAGACCAGGCATATTACGCTGATCAATAAAAATTTCTGCACCATGTTCGGTATTCCGGTTGAACCGGAACATCTTATCGGGGCGGATTGTTCGGAATCGGCGGAGCAAAGCAAACACATGTTCGCTGAACCGGAAAATTTCACTCGCCGGATAGAATCAATATTGCGCGATAGAACAATCGTCACGGATGAAGAACTCACCCTGATTGATGGACGCACCTTCGAACGCGACTACATCCCTATCTTTATTGATGCGGAGTACAAAGGTCATCTTTGGCTGTACAATGATATTACTTTGAGGAAGCAAAATGAAATTGAGATAGAGAAACTTGCCCGTTTCCCGAACGAAAATCCGAATCCGGTGTTCCGTGTGAGCAATGATTATACCATTCTTTATTTGAATGCCGCCGGCAAGAAAATGCTCGATGAGGTAGGGGCCAAATATTACGATGCCGTTCCTTCGGGCTGGCGGCCGATCATCGAGAGAGCATTCCTGACCAATACGCCGACGGAATTTGAGATTGCTGCGGAACTCGGAACGCCGATCTATGCTACTCACTTTGTGCCGGTATTGTCCGCCGGCTATGTGAATATCTACAGCAGCGATATTACGGAACGGAAATTGGCGGAATGGGAAACAACCAAGGCCAAACGGCTCGCCGAAGAGTCCATGCGTGCGAAACAGGACTTTCTGGCAAAGATGAGCCACGAATTACGCACGCCGATGAATGCGGTTCTCGGGCTGACAAACCTGATTTTCAATACTCCATTATCAAACGAACAGCTTTCGCTTATTCAGGGGATAAAATCTTCCGGCGATAATCTTTTGGCCATCATCAACGAGATACTGAATCTGGCAAAGATCGAAGCCGGAAAGATGGTGATCGATCAAAAAGATTTTGTCATAACGGACACTCTGGAAAACATCCGGACAGCCATGATTCCCCTGGCGGAACAAAAAGGGATCAAGCTGATCTTTGACATCGATCCGCAGATACCCGAAGTGATGATCGGAGATTCCGTCCGTTTAAGTCAGATCATCATCAATCTGCTCTCCAATGCAATAAAGTTCACCGACCACGGTCATGTTGCGTTTATGTTACGGGTCGATTCGCCGCAGGAAAAGAGCGGAACAGTACGTTTTACTGTTGCCGATACCGGAATCGGAATTCCGCAGGAAAAGCAGCAGTCGATTTTTGAAGCATTTTCTCAGGCATCGCAGGATATTTCGGTGCGGTACGGCGGAACAGGTCTTGGCCTTACCATCGTCAAGCAGCTGGTGCAGCTGATGAAGGGAGAAATACGTGTTGAAAGTGTATTGGGTGAGGGTTCAACATTCACCGTTACGCTTCCGTTTCGCGTCAGTCCGCAAAAGAAGGAATCTCTTATCCAGCGTTCAAGCGGTCAGCCAACGTTCAATAAACTGGAAGGGAAGGTTTTACTTGTCGAAGACAACCCTGCCAATCAGATGGTTGCGGTGAAGACTCTGCAAATGTGGGCCGTTGACGTTGATGTGGCCTCGGATGGTTATCAGGCGCTGTCGAAATTGAAGGAATCGGCGTACGATCTTGTTCTGATGGATATTCAAATGCCGGGTATCGACGGTTTTGAAACAACACGAAGAATACGGACGGAGTTTGGAGGAACGAAAAGTTCAATTCCCATTATTGCCATGACGGCATCCGTGCTGTACGATCCGGAAGCCAGAGCGATCAACGCAGGAATGAACGGATATGTCTCCAAGCCGTTCGAATTGGACGATCTGTATAACAAGATCGCTCCGTATCTCAGCGTCCGTTCCGCTTCAGTTGAAATCGTCGAGGCGGGCGGTTATAAAAAAATATACAAACATCTTGATACAAGGTTTCTGGAAAGTATCGCTTCGGACAATCCGGCCTTCATCTCCGAAATGATACTGCTGTTTGAAAAAAACACCCCGGCATACCTGAAAACCATCAAAAAGGCATTGGAAGAGAACGATATTCCCTTATTAATGAGAACGGCTCATACCATGAAGCCGACGGGCGGATACATCGGCATCAATGAGCTGAAACCGCTTGTGGCAGAGCTGGAAGCCGTGGCTGAACAAAACGGTACGGTAAGGGAAATTCGTCTGTGCATTCAAAAACTTGAAGTTCTTTGTGAAGAAATATTTTACGATATTACCGAGTGGAAAAAAACACAACAATAGGAGATCGTGAATACGATGAAAACATTATTGATCGTTGATGATGAACCGGCCATACGGTTGCTGCTGAAGCAGTTCTTTATGAAAAAATACGACGTTGTTCTGCTGGACGGCGGAAAACAAGCGGCAGATTGGCTGGAATCCAATACGGCCATTCCGGCGATCATCCTTGACCTGAACATGCCGGAGATCGGCGGCCTTGAGGTGATCAAGAAGGTGCGCGCATCATCGCACCATCACAAAGCGCCTCTTATTGTCCTATCGTCAAAAGAAAGCAGTGCGGACAGGATCGCGTGCCTGAGAGCAGGTGCCGATGATTATGTTGTAAAACCATTCAATCCGGAAG
>CAJBTU010000139.1 GCA_903958625.1 uncultured Ignavibacteriota bacterium
ATCCCGTGATGTGCTCAAACGCAGGATTAACAAAGATCATTTTCCCTTCGGTGCTGGTAATTTGAATTGGATTCACCGTCCGGTATATCACTTCCGAAAATCGGAGCAGCTCCTGTTCTTTATCATGCTGAGCGGTGATATCTTTGACCACGACAAGGTATAGTTTTTCCTTTGTGCCGGTCAATGGCGTAACCGATACCTCAGTAAAGAAGCGGTCTTCCGGAGAGAATAAGAAATCCGCCCGGAAAACATGAGGGTTATTCTGGAGCGATTTTTCGAAATGGGATCTTCCGTCTTCCACAAAACACTCTAATAATGTCGTGCGCGAAAATTTTCTCTGTTTAGTTTTTGTATTCATGTCTATGACCTTTGAAGCATCATCGATGATAAATACAAAATCCTGAAGTATATGAAAAACCTGTTTATATGAGTCTTGTGTGATAGCCATAGAGTAATGATGATATATTTTTTATAGTTTACGACTAATTTGCGCTGATTTCAATCTATGTTTTTAATATATTGATGACCATGGATATCACCGAAAATAAAAGAGACCTTATTCCGCCAATTTCCATCATTGTTCTTCTCGCCGTAGGCATACGTTTAGCTATTGCACTGCTCTTTACCCCGCCCTTACTCTCCGATGAAATTGATTACGTCACATTGGGTAAATCCATCGTCGAAGGAACCGGCATGAGCATCAGCGGTATGCCGACCGCATCCCGCGCTCCTGCCTACCCTGCGTTCATTGCATTGATCTTTTCGCTCTTTGATCATTCTATGACGGCATTCAGGATCTTTCAGGCTGTCGCCGATAGTATCACCTGTTATTTGATTTTTGTTTTTTGCCGGAGAATTTTCTCGCTCCACACCGCTTTTACCGCATCGGCTGTTTATGCACTGTTTCCCGGCAATGCATTCTATGTCTCGATCTTTATGACGGAGATCGTGTTCACCACCCTGTTGATGACTGCCTTAGTGCTGGTGACTTCTCGGACTCTGTACAGCTCGATTGCATTGAGATCAATTCTCGGCGGTATACTGGGTGTTTTGGCGTTGATGAAACCGAGTGCTGCCGTCATTATTCTCTTTTTTTTCATCTGGGAATGGTACCGGTCGCAATCGATACGGCAGACGCTGAAACATTATCTTATTATTGCAGCCGGATTTGCGGTTATCGTATCCCCCTGGATGATTCGGAATGGGATTTTGTTCGATCATTTTTCGCTGACGAGCAACGGCGGGGTCAATTTTTGGATCGGACATAATGATCAGGCAACGGGATCGTTTCGGTACTATGCGGAGAATAATCCGTTGGAAAACATCAGCGGGGAATTTGAACGTTCGCAATTTGCTCTGAATGAAGGCTTGAACTTCATCATCGCACATCCTCTCCGCGAATTGCAGCTGATCGTGCTGAAGTTCGTTCATCTTTTTGAACCGGATTTTGCCCTGATGCAGTCGCTGCTGTACCGGCCGGAATGGGGAACCTATTCACGAGCCCTTCTCATCTATCAGGAATTTCCGCCGTTGATATCGCTTTCTCTGCATGCATTATCTGCCGGCATCATTATTACGGGTTTGTGGGGTATGATCTTCGCAGGTGGTTCCTTGAACAGGAATTTGACGCTTTTAAGTATAATAATTATCGGCTGGACAGGGATTCACGTGATCTTCTTTAGTGTTGCCCGTTTCAGGATCCCCATAATGCCGTTGTTGATCATCATGGGTTCGTATTCATTCGAAGCGTGGAGATCAAAGACGCTAACCATTACGCCATTAAGAAGGTATCTCTTTATATTTTTTTCTTTACTGCTTGCGGGAAGCTGGTTGGCAATATTCGGTTTGATCTATTTGGTACAATAAAAGTCAATACACACCAGACTTTTAATATAACGGTTCAATCATTGGTGATAGATCATAGAACGCATTGAAACCGTGCTCATATCGAAATCGGTGTTGAAGAATTTTGGCGTTTCCTCTTTATGCTGAAAACCGAGCACATACATCAGCGGGAGGAAGTGATCGTATGACGGATGCGCAAGCTGTGCCACTGCTCCGAGTTTTTGAAATTCCATGATCGATGCATGATCGCCTGTTTCTATCCAATGGCGGATTGTTGAATCGAATTCCATCGCCCAGTCAAACGGTTTGGCATCTTTTTGGAAATTGATCGCCCTCAGATTATGGACAATATTTCCGCTCCCGATAACCATCACCCCTTTTTCACGCAATGAACGTATCTCTTGTGCCAGTTCATAGTGGTAACTCATCGGTTTGCTGTAGTCGATGCTGAGTTGATAGACGGGAATATCCGCTTTGGGAAACATCTGAATCAATACGCTCCACGTACCATGATCGAAACCCCATTCATCGTCAAGCAGTATATGATGTTTTGCGGATAACCGTTGCGTTTCCTTTGCAAAATCCGGTGCTCCGGGTGCAGGATATCGCTGTGCAAAAAGTTCTTCAGGAAAACCGCCGAAATCGTGTATCGTTGCAGGTCTTTCCATCGCCAGAACCTTGGTACCCCGCGTCAGCCAGTGTGCAGATATTGAGAGGATCGCTTTGGGCACCGGAAGTGTCACACCGATCTCTTTCCATGCTCTGCTGAATCGAATATCTTCGACAGCATTCATCGGACTGCCATGGCCGACAAAAAGCAAGGGCATTCGTTCACTTTTGCCGAAAGTATCCGAGAGAGTACTGATCTCTTTTAGATTCATTGACGTGGTTCGATCTTTTATTTTTTATAATAGGCGAATTGCGGAATAATAACCACCGCACAGAGACCTGCGATGAAATGCATTGGTATTGTTAATGCCGCGAAACCGGCCGGGATCAGACGACCATCAGGTAATTGGGTACCAAGCGGACCAATAATGCTGAGCAACGAAAATAGTGCAGTACCAACAGCAAATATCAAATAGGCCTTCGATGAGTATTTCGTCAATCCGAAAAACACTATTGCTGCAACGACCAATGGTATGACGGATGCAAACAATATTGAGATTGGATTGATAATCTCAGGAATACTGAACATTGTCACCGAAGTGTAAACCGAATTATAAAGGTTATTGAATAGTGCTGCTCCGCCGCCGGCGATAATACCTGCGGATAGAAATCTTAAAAAAGGTATTTTTCTTTCGTCTCTTTTCATTGTTGGGTCCTGTCATTAGTTGAGCGATACTGCCGGGAACATTGCTCCGGCCATGTCGTGAAACATCAATTCTGTAAATGTATAAGTGAAAAACTTATCCATTGGCTGTTTTTGCAATAATTCGTATGCTTCCGATTCCGTTGGTGCGATCATGACGATCCACACTTTCGAACGGTCGGCAGCAAGAGTGTAGCTTAAGAATTTTCTTTTTGTCAGCAGATCGATCACCATGGCGCGTTGAGCCGGGATAAGTGAAAAGAATTCCTGCTTCGGCTCCCTTGGTAGTCTCACTTCGACCATAAATGTTTTCATGCTTTTCCCTTTAATGATTCAATATCAAGAATTTCTGTCTGCCGGTAGTTCAAAACAGCGTTTTTTCTTTTATCACGGAGATAAATATTCACCCCTGCGTTAAGGTAATGCTTCCCCACAAACATTACAACGATGATATGAACGCTTCACACTTTGTCAAAATAAATACCATTAAATCCGGCCAAATTATTGCGTATCAATTCCTGACCATATTTGATTAATATTGATCCCTTTTTTATCCTGACACCGGATTTTTCCCGCTGTAAAAATGCTGCTCTGTTGTTAGCAGCGCAATATTCAATAATACTTTCAGTTATTCCACAACATTATTTTGCTTCGTTTAATTCAACATTCAGCGTTAATTCAATGGTTTCACCTACCAGAAATCCTCCCGCTTCCAATGCTGCATTCCACGATAGACCCCATTCCTTACGATTGATTGTTGCTGTTCCCTTGAATGCCGCAACAAGTTGTCCCCAGGGATTTACTGCCTGACCTTTGAACTTTGTATCGAGTACAACTCTTTTTGTTATACCGCGCATCGTCAGCTCACCGGTGACAGCAAGTTTACCGCTTGTCATTATTTCCACCGAAGTGCTTTTGAAGGTCAGGACAGGATGGTTCTCGGAATCAAAGAAATCAGCGCTGTGAAGATGATTATCGCGGTCATTGTTCTCTGTGTTGATGCTTTTCGTCTTGATCGAAACGTCGATCTGTGCATCGCTAAAATCGTCTTTCGATGCAATAACGGTTCCTTCAAATTCCTTAAAAGTTCCAGTAACTTCTGAAATGACCATATGAGACACACTAAAATTAATGTTTGTATGTGCAACATCGATTATCCATGATTTTGCGATATCTACTTTATTTTCATTTTGTAACATGATACGTTTTTCTTTCTGTTATTAATTGATGTATGATAAATGTATTTGTTATCCTTGTACGAGTTCAATGTTAAATGTCATATCGACATTCTCACCGACGAGCAGTCCGCCGGAATCAAGACTTTTGTTCCATTTCAAACCCCACTGAGTGCGATCGATAGTTGTGCTCGATTTGAAGATCGCAACAGTCTGTCCCCAGGGATTCTTCGTTTTACCCTTTAATTGAGCATCAAGAACAACCTGTTTCGTTACTCCACGCATGGTGAGGTCACCGGTCACTTTATATTTCCCTTCACTGCTCTTCTCTATTTTTGTGCTTTTGAAGGTCACAATGCTGTCAATAGCGGCATTGAAGAAATCCTGGCCTTTTAAATGTCCGTCCCGTTTCGGCTCATCAGTGTCTATACTGGCTGCCTTGATCGCAATCTCCAGTTTCATATCGGAAAAATCTTCTTTTGCGCTTTCCACTGTTCCAGAAATTCCCGATATATCGGGATGACCAATCCTACAAGAAAACGGACAGTTTCCCCATATGTCG
>CAJBTU010000140.1 GCA_903958625.1 uncultured Ignavibacteriota bacterium
AGAGAGATTTTATATCCGTTCTTTTCACACCATCGTGAATACATTCGCAGCAGCATCTCGGCCCAATCCTGAGATTCCGTTCCGCCGGCACCGGAGTGGACCGTTAATATTGCATTCCGTTTATCGTCGGCACCGCTGAGCATATTGCGGAATTCGATATCAGCAATCGCATTGGTGATCTTTGCTAATTCTGCGTCGATATCCTTCTGCAACGACTCGTCGTTTGACTCTTCCGCAAGTTCGATAAATGCTTTCGCATCGTCGGCCAACCGGACGCAAAGCGACCATGCATCGACCCACGATTTACGTGTATTGATCTCCTGCATCACTTTTTGAGCTGCGACGTTATCGTTCCAGAAATTCGGTTCAGAGGTTTTCTGTTGGTAGGAGTCTATTTCGCTTTGTTTGACATCGATGTCAAAGAAACCCCCGTAGCTGAGTGAGGCGTTCCTGTAATTTTTGCAGTTCTGCTTTTGAATTCTCAAACATTATATTGTTTCCTTAATTTCAAGTTCCATCCGCAGCATCACGCTGCTCAGCGTCTTTCCCTGCGCATCATTTTTTAATGATGTTGTGCCGCCGCCGCCGAGTGAATTATGAAGAAGAAAATTCAATGCTTCAATATTCGGCAGTTCAAAGCGTTCCACTTTTCCTAAACAAATACCTTCGAAATGTTTTTTCACCCGTTCTTCAGTCAAGTATTTCACCAGTAACGGATAATATTCCGGTTTCCGGGCAACCACACCAACATTGCCGGTATCCCCTTTATCGCCGGATCGTGCATGTGCTAAGTGAAAGAGTTGAATTTTCATAGTGAAGATACCTCCACTTTCGGGACCACCGCTGTTTTGGAAAGCAACGCCGGCCAATAAGCGATTACCTCGCTCGGTTTAGGACGACCTGCTGCAAAACCGGTCACCGATGGCGGTCCCGTTAAGATCAACGGTGCAATTTCTCTGCTGAAGCGTTCCATAGCATTTCTATCTTTTCCGCGGACACCGACACGCATTACAACTTCATTCAATGCATCGGCATTCGAAGCCAAAGGACCGAAACAGGAATTATAACCAAGATATTCCGTACGGATCTCTTCGAACTGCAGCCCTAAATTTGACAGACGCGTACGCAAAATCTCATCTGCTTTTTTTGCTTTATCAAGCGCATCGGGCCAGGCATACGTCAAAGTAGAGAAGGCCGTATAGCCGTCGAAATATGCCATCGACACTTTATAGGAATCGGTGGCTGGACCACCCTTAATACCGAACACCTCAACTCTGTTTGCTCCAATATCGTTCAAACGAATTGAGGTAAAATCAGCAATGCAATCCGGTGTGATATAATTTTGGGGGTTTCCGATCTCGTACAGTAATTGTTCTTTCACCGTCGCACTTGAGACAAGTCCGCCGGTTTGCTCATGTTTGGTAATCACAAATGTTCCGTCAGCAGATGCTTCCGCAATGGGAAAGCCTATGTTCGCCAGATCGGGAACGGATCTCCAGTCGCCGGTAAAATTCCCGCCGCTCGCCTGACCTCCGCATTCCAATATGTGGCCCGCAACCGTACCGGCAGCGATCTTGTTCCAATCGTCCCACTTCCAATCAAATTCGTAAACCATCGGAGCAAGAGTAAGTCCCGTGTCGGTCGTGCGGCCGGTAATGACGATCTGAGCACCCTGACGCAGCGCTTCCACGATCGGTTGGGCACCAAAATAAACATTGGCACTGATAACATTCTTCCGCACGGACGATAACTTCTCCCCCGTTTCCATATTATCCAAAAGCATTCCCTGCGATGCGAGCGTATCGATCTCCGGAAGAATATCATCGCCATAGACAACACCAATCTTGAGATCCTTAATATTATGTTTCCTTGCCACTTCAAAGATCGCATCGCGGCAGGCGATCGGGTTCACACCGCCGCCATTCGTGATTACTTTGATCCCTTTTTGAATGATATCCGGCAAGATTGCATCGATAACCGAGACAAGATCCTTTGCATAGCCAAGTCTGGGATCTTTCAACTTCTGCTTTTGCATGATGGACATGGTCACTTCGGCCAGGTAATCAAGCATCATATAATCGATCGGTCCTTTGCGGACCTGATCGACCGGTGCCGTTTGAAGATCACCCCAAAATCCCTGACCGGATGCGATGCGAATTTTTTCTCTCATGGTTTTCTTTTTCTCAATCTTGAATGTTTTTCAAGTGTGAGGTGAATGCAGCATTGTATCGCTGCTAACGATGAATTATTTATTTCAATTTAATGTGCAGCTCATCAAGTTGTTTTTCATCAACTGCAGAAGGATTATCATCCATCAATGAAATTCCACTTGAAGTTTTAGGGAACGCGATCACATCGCGGATCGATTTCGCTCCGGCAAACAGCATTGCAATCCGGTCGAAGCCGAATGCAATTCCACCGTGCGGCGGTGCCCCGTATTTGAACGCATCGAGCATAAACCCGAATTTCATTTTTGCTTCTTCCGGACCAATACCCAGAAGGCCGAACACTTTGCTTTGCAATGCAGAATCATGAATACGGATACTTCCGCCGGCGATCTCATTTCCGTTCATCACCAGATCATAAGCGCGGGCTCTTGCTTTGGTGGCATCACCATTAAGAAGATGAGCATCTTCAGGTTTAGGTGCGGTGAACGGATGATGCATAGCTACGTGCCGTTTTTCCTCTTCGGAATAGTCGAACATCGGAAAATCCACGACCCAGTGAAGGTTCCATTTGTTCTCATCGATCAGATTCATCCGCTTTGCAATTTCCAGACGAAGCGTTCCAAGCGTGGTATATGTTTTTTGCCAGGTATCCGCAACGATCAGCACATTGTCCCCCACCTTTGCACCGGATGCTTCGCAAATTTTAAGACACAGTTCTTTGCCAAGGAATTTTTCGATCGCAGACTCAATACCTTTTTCAGTCAATTTAATGTAGGCCAGTCCGCCGACACCCAACGATTTTGTGAAATCGACAAGATTATCCATCTGGTTTCGCGTGTAACTTGCGCCACCCGGAACAGCAAATCCTGCAACGACCCCTCCCTTTTTCACATTTTCCGTAAAGACCTTGAATCCAGATTCCTTCACCAGTGAGCTAAAATCGGCAAACTTCAGATCGAAACGAAGATCCGGTTTATCGCTTCCGTATCCTTCCATCGCTTCTTTGTATGTCAAACGCGGGAAAGGAGTAGTAACATCGATCCCCTTGATCTCTTTCATGAATCGTTTCATTAAGCCTTCAACGATCGTTTGAATATCCGGTTCATCAACAAACGACATTTCAACATCAATCTGCGTGAATTCAAGCTGGCGGTCTGCACGCAGATCTTCGTCGCGGAAGCACTTCACTATTTGAAAATAGCGGTCATATCCCGCAACCATCAATATCTGTTTATATGTCTGCGGCGACTGCGGTAACGCGTAAAACTTTCCGGGATTTATACGGCTGGGGACAAGAAAATCACGCGCCCCTTCAGGAGTGCTTTTCATCAGAATCGGTGTTTCAATTTCAACAAAATTGTGCTCGTCGAAATACCGGCGAGTAATCTGGTACATCGTATGGCGCAGTAATAAATTCTTCTGCATCGGTTCGCGCCGAAGATCGAGATAGCGGTATTTTAGCCGGAGATCCTCATTCGTATCGATCTTATCGTCAATAGGAAACGGTGTCGTTTCCGCCCTGTTCAGTATCGTTAAATCATCCGCCAAAACATCAATCGAGCCGGTCACCAACCTGCTGTTATCTGTTCCATCCGGACGTTTTTCAACATATCCTGAAACGGAAATGACAAACTCTGTCCGCAATTCTTTTGCCAGCGTATGAATCGATTCGCTGTGTTTCGGATTAAACACAACTTGTGTTTTTCCGTAACGGTCGCGAAGATCAATAAAAATTACGCCGCCGAGATCTCGGCGAGTATCCACCCACCCGGTCAGCGTTACTGATTGCCCCATATGCGAAGCGCGAAGCTCGCCGCATGTATGTGTTCGTTTTTTATATTGCATTGATAAAATAATTCTCCTAACAATAAAAAAATCCCCATTCAGAGGGATTATTTGATATACTGCCCTTATGCACGAACAAGATACGGAAAAGCAAGGGGTTTTTCAATGAAATCGGATAACAAAACTATTTCTGTCTGACGAGTTTCTTTAAGAATTCCACGAGTTTGTGCGGAGCGGAACGAGGACGGTAATTGTCATTATCCGTAAGATACGTGAAGAATTTTCCATCTTTGTAGACCGACGGCGGACTTGGACTTTGAGGATTGAATGGACTAAAGATCCCTTTTTCACCGCCGTAGGGAATAGACGGATTGAAAATGCTTGTCGGCGATTGAGTGAAACCATATTGTCCCCATGTATTGATGATCGACTGGGGATTTGCCGTGTCGGCCAGTACCATACCCAAATATGTTCCGTCGGGGGCGATGATCCGGGCGCCAAGTATTTGAAAGAACTCTTCACTGTTCAACGGCTCATCTTCTTCGACAAACAGCGAATCTTCCGCTGCCGGCATGGTAGTGCTGGGTGAAGCCGCGGTCGACCCATATTTCCCGTGCGTGAATTTTGTCACGCTAACCGGTTCATTAATCTGATCGTATGCAACCATTTCAATCTTGTTCCCGCGCGAATCATACCGGTAGCTATTCTTAAACTTCAGCGCCCTGTCTGTTCCTGATTCTTCGATAAGATTCTGCTGAGTGTCATACTTCAGGTTCCGTGCATAAACAAGTTTACCATCGGAGTTGAATTCTTTTTCCTCAAGCAGCATTCCTTTTGCGTTCCTGATATACGTGGTCCGCGACTTCATGGAACTGTCGGGCCGGTATGTGCGCATTTCGATCAGATGACCTGTTCGGGAATATTCGAAGACGAACCGTTCACTGATGTTGAATTGAATTGTGTCGTGTGCCTTAAAGTAGCGCTGATATTTTCCGATTGATACAATATTTCCCTGGGCATCGTACACCGATGTAAGTTTCTTAAGATTATTCTTGAACTCGATGATATTCCCCTGTCCATCATACAAATATGAGTCCCGCATGAACATTCTGCCGTCATCGAGTTTACCGATTGTTTCAAGCAACAGACCCATGTC
>CAJBTU010000141.1 GCA_903958625.1 uncultured Ignavibacteriota bacterium
GCCATCGGACGAAGAGAAGACTCCGGCATTTGTACCAACAAATAGTCCGTTTGTGTTTGCAGCGAACGCTTTAGCGGTAGGATCAGGATTAAAACCATTGTTCATTGGATTCCACGTTGCACCATTATTTGTTGAAAGAAAGACCCCGTTGTCCGATCCTGCGAAGAGATCGGTGCCACGGATAGCAAGACAATCGATATACTGAAAATTGTGCGAAACCGGCTTCCAGGAATTATCGCGAACCGATGCACTATAGAGTACACCGCCATAGGCGGCGAATAACAAAGTATCTGAGGCCGTAAAAGCCCTCAAATCCGTCGGAGAGTTGCTGCATTTCGTCCAGGATATGCCGTTATTTGTTGAATATTGAATTACGCCGGATTTCCACGCATAAAGAATTGTACCCCCATAACCATCTGGAACAGCGGCAAGAATTTTTTTAACGGAGTTGCTTTCGATGCCGGAGTTCAAATCATTCCAACTGTAGCCAAGATCAGACGATCGATAAACACTCCCTGCGGTGGTGGCAAAAAGATTGGTATTCCCGATTTCATTTGAAATAATTACGAGAGACATGACGATTTGATTCGTCAATCCATAATTTGCGTTTCTGCTCCAGGTAATGCCATTATCGTTGGAAAAATACACCCCGAAATTTGTTCCTACGAGAAGAGTATTTTTGTAACGCACCATGCAGCGGATACACTTATCGGCCGGAAGATTGGTATTGATATTTGACCAATTATTGCCATTATCTGTGGAACGGGATAAACCCATAGTTAATGATCCACGAAAGATCATCGAGTCTTTCACGACAATAAATTCTGGATAAGACCCATAACCGATGTTTGTCCAGCGATTACCGCCAAATGTATAACGATACAAGTCGCCTCCTGTATCTGCGAAAAGCCCTGTCTCAGAAACTGCTAACTTCAGAACACGCACACCATCTCCTGGAAGGTAGGTTTGCACCCACTGAGCCATTAACCGTGTAGAAACAGTGCCGACCAAAAGCACCATCACCAAACATTTCATCATCGTTTTCATACATCGCACTCCTTATTCAAGTGGTTATTACTTCAAAAGCTTTTTTCTATGCTTGGTAACGCAACGAATTTACATCCCCATAATCTTTTAGATTGCGGGGATGTTGCCATTCTCCCACCCGGCCGATTGTTTTTCATTTTTGTAGGCACGGACGAAAGTCCGTGCCGTAGGGCCGGATTTCCATCCGGCCCTACATATTCTATTTTAACAGCATTAATTTCTTTACCTCTGCAAAACCTCCCGCCTGCAGCTTGTAAAAATAAATTCCCGAACTAAACGCCGACGCATTCCAATCCACTTCCTTCCATCCGGCGGATTGCTCTTCATTCACTAATGTCGCTATCTCTCTTCCGAGAATGTCGTGAACGCTCAGTTTCACGTTAGCGGAAGAGGGAAGAGCATAGCGGATTGTCGTTACCGGGTTGAACGGGTTAGGATAATTTTGGCTCAATGAAAATTCAGTAGGTATTGAATTATCCGAAGCATAAACACCCGTCGGATGTACTAAGATCGAAACTGTATCGGTCCAGACCTGTGTCCCTTCACTGGAAATGTTGAGAAGCAATCGTATTGTAGCAGGCGTCGGGCATGTTGGTTTTACTCTTACTTCCATCCGAATTACCCCCAGACTGTCCTTACCGGGAGGAATGTCACCATAAGAAATCGGCGATACCGATCCCAGAGTGACCAAGGTATCCAAGGCTGATACTGTTGCTATCACGTTTCGGACTGTATCAGTCTTCCCATTATTACCGAGACGGAATTTAATACGAAACGCATCCCCGGGATTCGGTATTGTATCTGTTGTTGTATAGAGAAAGTTTTTAAATACAATAGGTCCGTTGGTAAAATACCTCTGAATATTGGGAAGATGCCGGAATGTTCCGGCTGTTACATCAGTTGTTCGGAGCGAAACTCCAAACACACCTTCGGATGAAGGAAGAAGAATAGTACCGCCGAAAAGAGAATCTCCGATTTTTCCATCGTTATGTAATCCATCATCGAACATTTGGCAGCTGTCGAGAAAAAGAGTAGTATTCTCTTTTGGATTGAGGTACGACCAAACAGAGAGAGCATGGTTTTGTGGATTCCTGACTGTTGCTGTAATTTTGATGGTATCACGTCCGTATTTGCCTACGTTCTTTGCCAGTGCAAGATGGCAGCCGTGCGTTAATGTATTAATCCATTCCATCGCCTTCTTTACAACATCATCTTCTCCCTTGGCAACTCCGTCGCGGGTGAGCCAGACCTGTTCGTCAACCGGGAATGGTTTGTGGATCAATACACCCTCATTGAAATATGTCGTAAAAGCCGATCCGTTGTTACTATTATAGACATAAGGTCCACTGTAAGCTTCACCGGCTACGCTTCTGGCAGCGAACGCTCCATTTGTCGGGAGCCCAAAGAAGCGAACCATTGGATGAAATCGCATTTTATGAGCAAAAAAATCGCCAGCGCTGCGACATTGTGGGCCAGTAAGAACGGCAATGGGATGATCGAATATTTCCGGTGTCGGAGTAAGAGGTTGCATATCAGTAGGAGCAAGAGAAAAAGTAAAATGATCGTTCCCCGGAGTTCGGATCGCAAATGAATAATTCGGAGTTGGGTCGAAATTGAAGAGATGATTGAATCCGCCAACCGCATATTCCCCTGAGCCTCCGTTCGTTCTAAAATCGATTATCATTCCCTGCACGTTATTTTTGTGCATCAACTCATCAACAGCTTGCGTAAATGATGAAGCAGTGCTGTTCCACATAAGTGCATAAATATAACCGATGGAAGTACCTGAAATAACACCCCATGAGACCCTTTTATTGTTTTTAAGATCAGGGAACGGAACTCCTGGAACAGGAAGCTGTTCTGTGGTGAATGGGTATGGTGGTTGAATTGAACTCAACAATGAAGTTGGATAATGGAGAACCTCGTTTGTTCCGTATTTTTTCACATCAATCGTATCGAACAAGCCCCAATTCATTCCGGCGGAATTTATCGAGGTATGAAGCGCGGCCGCTTGTGTTGAGCTCAGCAGTTTCCCTGATCCGAGGAAGGGTAACTCGAAATCTAAAAGCTCCTTATAAAGCTTCATCCAGGGGATTCCATCATATCCTAAAATGATATCGCCAGCCTGAAGTCCGAGCGGATGATTTGGCATGACGTTATACACCAATGCAGTGCTATCGGGTAGTGGCGTAAGCCCTGCACCAAAATTACTTTGCAGAAAGAACTCCCCCATTGTATTAAAGAGAGGAATGCCCGGTTGGTAGAAGTATGAAGAACTACCTAAAAAATTCACTCCAAACGTTTTGTCTATATCAAGATCAACCGCCATGGAATGCATCTCATTAAGTGCCATGGTCAAACGGGAAAGGATCGCAGCAAAGCGTCCTTTGCTTACTCCGGCAGCAACCTCAGGCCGATAGACATTTTTCAGAGAATCCCAGTTGACGATAAGATTATGAAATCCCCCCCACTTCTGATCGATGGCGGTCCAGAAATCATCGAACAGCTTCAATTTATCTGCGGTCGGTAAACCTGGTCCCCACACAGAGTCGATCAACTGGCGCCATTGCTGTTTCGTGTAATGTCCCGGTTGCTTTAAAACATTGGGTTTAAATATTTTGTGAGAAACATTTTCCACTGAAA
>CAJBTU010000142.1 GCA_903958625.1 uncultured Ignavibacteriota bacterium
ATTAAATAAAAGAACAAAGCCAATTTTGGAGTCCCGATCTTGCGATAAAAATTCATTATCGGGACGACATCCCGCCACGCTATTTTCTTACCCGGAAGCGGGACACCACCCGGGCTTAATTACTCAATTAATATACGAAGAAACCTTTTTCCTTCCAAACAGGTCTAAATAAGAAAAATACAGCGCAACTTTTACAATTGTCACTCGTTATAAGACAATTATACACAAAGGAAAAAATCTATGAACTCGTCTACGTTGCTTCGGTTAACACTTTTTGCAATTCTCACCGCAGTATTTGTTACAGGTCTTATTGCATATTCTCATTCACGGGGATATACCAAAAACGAAACAGGTATTAGTGATGCCGAAGCATCAAGTTCCGGCGATGACCGGAACCGGAAATATGACAAGCAATTTGCCGTTCAGGAAGGGGGCGAGATCATTGTTGATGCTGATGCGGGAACGGTGAAGATCGATTCATGGGAAAAGAACGAAGTGAGCGTTTTTGTGGAGATCGAAGGGAGCGACAGCCGTGCAGATAAATATGTGGTAGAGTTCAAACAGGACGGAAACACGATCACCGTCACCGGAAAAGTACGGGATAAAAGTTTCTTCAAATGGCACGTCGGGAATCTTGAAGCGCACTATACTATCATCACGCCGAAAAAATTCAATACAACCGTGAAAACTTCCGGCGGGGATGTCATTTCACGGAATCTTACCGGCAAAGCTGACTATACCACAAGCGGCGGTAATATTACCGTGCAAAAAATTGAAGGGCAAACCATCGTTTCAACATCGGGCGGGAATATTGAGGTCAGAGATATTAAAGGAGATGTTGATGCGGAAACCTCCGGCGGAAATGTGCTGTGTGAGAATATTTCGGGAAATGTTAAGGGCAACACTTCCGGCGGTGATGTTGAGTTCATTGGTGTTGACGGAAGAGTGAAAGGGGGAACTTCTGGCGGCAGCGTTACGGTGAAGGTTACGGGCGATAACAAGGGAATTGATGTCGAAACATCCGGAGGGGATATTGAAATATTTGTGAAGGATGGTATTGGCGCAGATGTTGACGCAGAAACAAGCGGCGGTTCCGTCGATTGCGACCTGCCGGTGACGGTGCGGGGGAAAGTACGGGATAGTGAACTGCATGGCAAGATCAACGGCGGTGGGAATCCGATCCGTGCCAGCACATCCGGCGGAAGTATCCGGATTGCCGTGCTGAAATAATATTTGGAATTAACATCCATTGACCCTGATGAAGTTTACTCTTTGTCAGGGTTTTTGTTGTACATGCCCTGGAATTCTCATTCGGTTCCGGTTTATTGAATTTCAAGCGACTTTTGTTATATTCATTAATGCAGACAGTCACAATCCTCGGTATCGAAACATCGTGCGACGAAACATCCGTTGCCGTTATCCGCAACGGGAAATTATTATCAAATATAATCTCATCGCAGATCGTTCACGAACAGTTCGGAGGGGTGGTGCCCGAACTTGCTTCCCGTGCTCATCAAAAATTGATCGTGCCGGTTGTTCATGAGGCGTTAGCAAAGGCCGAAGTGCGGCAGGAAGATCTGTCGGCGGTCGCCGTTGCGGTCGGTCCCGGATTAATGGGCTCGCTGCTTGTCGGCGTGAATTTCGGCAAAGCGTTCGCGTACGGACTCAGCATACCTTTCATTGCTGTCAATCACATGGAAGCGCACATCTATTCCAATTTTATCGACGATCCTGTTCCGCAGTTTCCCTTCATGAATTTAACGGTCTCCGGCGGTCATACGCAGCTGGTATTATTGAAGGATGAATTCTCCTACGAGATCATCGGCGAAACAAAAGATGATGCGGCAGGGGAAGCGTTCGATAAAGTGGCGAAAATGCTGAACCTGGGATATCCCGGCGGACCGCAGATAGATAAACATGCAAAAAAGGGAAATCCGAATGCGATCAAATTTCCCCGGCCGTATGCAACGGAGAACGATTTCCACTTCAGCTTCAGCGGAATAAAGACGTCGGTGCTGTATTACCTTCGCGACAGTAAACTGCGCGATACGCAGATTCCGGAGCAGCTTCTTGCCGATATCTGTGCAAGCTTTCAGTCATCCGTTGTTGATGTTCTTGTCCAAAAAACGGTCCGCGCAGCACAACAGTATGGTGTCCGTGACATAGCCGTTGCCGGCGGTGTCTCGGCAAATTCCCGGCTGCGCGACGAGATGAAAAAAGGGGCAGAGCAGAACGGCTTGCGGCTGTTCATTCCGAAATTTGAATACTGCACCGACAACGGCGCAATGATCGCCGAAGTGGGATACCGAAAATATCAGCGGTCGATCTTTTCACCGATCAATGCAACAGCCATTGCGAATCTGGAATTATGAATCGAATATCAGCCGCATTCCAAAAATATAGTTCCGGAAAAAAGACCTTCGTTATTCCGTACATCACGCCGGAATTTCCGGTACCGGGTGTGACCATTCCGTTAATTCTTGCGCTCGAATCTGCCGGCGCAGCGATGATCGAAATAGGGATCCCGTTTTCCGATCCGCTTGCCGACGGTCCGACGATACAGCATTCCTCGGAAGTTGCGATCAAAAACGGTGCAACGGTGAAGCGGGTGCTGGCCATTGTGAAAGAGGCCAGAACGAAAACAAATATCCCTCTTCTTTTCATGGGATACATCAATCCGATACTGAACCACGGGATGGAAAAATTTTGCGCTGATGCGAAGAGTGCGGGTATCGACGGGATGATCATTCCCGATCTTCCTCCGGAAGAGAGTGCGGAATTCTGCTCTCTCTGTAAACAGCATGGATTGAGCAACGTATTTCTTATTGCCCCAACTTCGTCGGATGAACGCATACGGTACATCGACGGTCTCTCTACCGATTTTTCTTATTGTGTCTCTGTTACCGGCGTTACGGGTTCGGCAACCACGTTCGGCAGTAATTTTGACGGATTCCTGACCCGGGTAAAGAACAATACTAAAAAACCGTTCGTTGTCGGTTTCGGAATTAAAAGCAGGGAGCAGGTCAATCAAATATCTGCAGCGGCCGACGGAGTTGTCGTCGGTTCTGCATTGCTGCAGGCAATAGGCGGAGGGAAAAACGTGGACGAAGTGACAACGGCGGCGAAACAATTCCTCTCAACAATAGTGTAATTATGGACAACATTGAGCATTGGCGAAATAAGATCGATGAAACAGATAAAAAACTTGTCGAGTTGCTGAACGAACGCGCCCGGTATGCCGATGAGATCGGTAAGATCAAAGAGCGGTTAGGGTTGGAAGCGTATTCTCCGAAACGCGAAAAGGAAGTGCTGGAGAACATCCTGAAACATAACTCCGGTCCGCTGAACGATCTTGCTCTCCGACGGTTGTTCGAGCGTATCATAGACGAATCCCGAAAACTTGAACGCGAGGCAATGATTGAACGGAAGAAACCGAAATAGATCCCCTCTGCTGTATGGCATTCCCGGACTGATTGGCGTAATTCTGCTTGCGGGCGGAATGATTTTTTTCTTTCCCAATACATTTGAACCCTCTCCGAAATTCATCACCGTCAGCAAAGGTCAATCATTCTCCAGTCTTGCCGACTCTCTCGCCGACAAAGGGATCATCTACAGCAGTTTCACATTCAAACTTGCCGGAAGAGCGTTGGGCGTTACGCAAAAGATGCGTGTCGGTAAATACAGTTTCGTCAGTGGAATTACCAACTGGAATATTCTTGAAGATATCAAATCGGGACTCTCAACGGTAAGTTCCAATGTATCCTTGCGTGAGGGTGTCCGGACGAGAATTTTTGCGCGCATCTTAAAACGGCATATAGGTATCGATTCCTCGCGTTTCATGCAGTTCTATCATGATACATCGCTTATCGGAATTTATCCGCACAACGCAACGACGATCGAGGGATATCTGATGCCCGATACATATTCTTTTTTTTGGCAGGATGATGAACGGGTGATCGTGCAGCGGATGATCACGGAATTCAGGGAATTTTTTGTTGATTCACTGAAGCAACGAATGAAGAAACTTGGTTACGATCTGAACGATGTGATGACGATGGCGTCGATCGTGGAAGGGGAAGCCGTGTATGATGATGAACGTCCGGTTATTGCCGGTGTCTATTATAACCGTTTGAAACGAAGAATGAGACTGCAGGCTGATCCGACCGTATGGTTTGTCGTTTCCGACACGTCGAAACGTCTTACGCGAAACAGTCTGAAGGTGCGTTCATCGTACAATACATATCTGAATTACGGTTTGCCTCCCGGACCGATAAACAATCCCGGCCGGCAATCGATCATGGCGGCGCTTTATCCCGCACAGCACAACTACATCTATTTCGTTGCCGACAACGCCGGGCATCACCGGTTTGCGAAAAACTATGAAGAACATCAGCGAAATGTGCGATTATACCGTAAAGCAAGGGATAGTGCAAAGAATAGAGTGAAATAATCCTTCCTTGCAACTCCTGTCTGCTTTTGTTATATTTGAATGTTATTTCACAATTAATTAAAGAAAGTATCACAATGAAAATAGATCTTCACCCAGAATACAGAAAAGCGGTCGTTTCCTGCGTATGCGGAAACAAATTTGAAACCCGCTCGACAATGGGAGATATCCATGTCGAAATCTGCTCTGCGTGTCATCCGTACTACACCGGGAAGCATAAACTGCTTGACTCTGCCGGTCGTGTTGAGAGATTCAACAAGAAGTATGCGAAGAAGACCGCGGCGCCAGCAGCATAATTATTATTATTATGTTCAGTATTTGAAAACGGAATGTATCATTTGATCATTCCGTTTTTTATTTTGTAAAGTATTGCACCAATCCTCACCACGGAGTGCACGGAGATCACGGAGACAAAATTAAAATACAATCCCGAACTTTCTGAACGAATAATAGGTTTGTGCATCGAAGTTCACAAAAATTTAGGTCCGGGGTTACTGGAATCAGCATACGAAGAGTGTCTTTGTTTTGAGTTGGCAAAAGAAGGTATACCGTTCAAACGTCAATCACCGGTTCCTGTTCGATATAAAGGTGTGGATCTCGACTGCGGTTACCGTTTAGATATTGTTGTTGAGGATCAGATCATTCTGGAATTGAAATCCGTAGAAAATATTTTGCCGATTCACGAGGCACAGATATTAACATATTTGAAATTAGCAAATAAACACGTTGGACTGTTGGTTAACTTCAACTCAATTATGGTTTCGAAGAATATTAAACGGTTTGTTATGTGAATATTCTCCGTGTCCTCTGTGTTCTCTGTGGTGAAAAAAAGAAGCAAATTGTAGCACCTGAAAGGATCATATGTTAAAACAAATCTGTCTTTTTGAAGACATCTACCATCCAAATCTGCTCCCGCTTGTCTATTTTCGTCCAACTTTCAATCTTCGCTGCGGAATTCTTTCGCTGAAGGAAAAAGTTCAGTATGCGTATCCGAAAGCGGAAGTGACCCTTCACTGCCGTTCTTATCTGGCGGATTACATGCGGCTGCGGAATCCCGGTCACGCCGTAAACGATATTACGGCGAAGGAATGTCTCTTCATCAACGGCCGTGCGATCGTCGATGATAATTTCGTGAAGCTGATACCGCTGGACGGGGATCCGGACATCGTTTATGTGAATGAAGACAAAGTGGTCGCCGCTCGTGTCGGCGGCGCGAAACTGAAGACCCTGAAGAGCCATCTGAACGGTATCTTTTCCATCTCAGATTTTGACGGACTCCAGGTGCAGCAGGTAGATGTGAAGATGATCGGCTATTCATGGGACCTGATCAAGCACAACGGAGATCAGCTCCGGTCGGATTACGAGCTGCTGAAAAGAGCGCGCAAAAAAAGTAAAACCAAAATAAAAAAATATCCCGGCGTCTATATTCTGAATGAGAAGAATGTCTTTATCGGCGACGGTTCGGTGATTATGCCCGGTGTTGTTATCGATGCGCAGGATGGTCCGGTCTATATTGGAAAGAATGTTCACGTGATGTCGTTCTCCACGATTATTGGTCCGGCCTATATCGGCGATGGATCGACCGTGAAGATCGGAGCAAAGATCTATCAAAACTGCAGTATCGGTCCGGTGTGCAAGGTCGGCGGGGAAATTGAAGCGACGATCCTCCACAGTTATTCCAACAAACAGCATGACGGATTTCTTGGTCACTCATATCTTGGTGCGTGGGTGAATTGCGGAGCGGGAACGGTAACAAGCGACTTGAAGAACAACTACAGTTCGGTGAAGGTGTACGTGAATGGCGAGCCGGTGGACAGCGGAATGCAGTTTGTCGGCGTGACGATCGGTGATCATTCCAAGACCGCGATCAACTCCACATTCAATACCGGCACCGTCATCGGAGTATCGTCGAATGTTTTCGGCACGGGTTTTCCGCCGAAATATGTTCCGTCGTTCTCCTGGGGAGCCGCGGGCGAAACGTTCACCACATACAATATAGAGAAAGCACTCAATGTGGCCGGCAAAGTGATGATCCGCCGGAACATTGAATTGAGCGAACAGGAAGAGAAACTGTTCCGGAAGATCTTCGATCTGACGAGTGATGAACGAAGAAAACGCGGAATGCCGCTGTAGCATCGTTCATTGGTATTGGATGATGTAATTTAATGTAAGAGCAAGACTGATCGCAAAAAATTATGGAACAACAAGACTTAAACGTTTATAAAGAAGAACGAAAACAGCTCTTCAGCGGAGTGCGCGGTACATCGGTGAAGATCCTGAACCGGGTGGAACGAACCGATTCATATCTGGATAAATTGCTTGAAGCGGAACTGCGATCGGGTGAATTGAATGATTTTGATAAAGCACTCTTGATGGAGATCGTACACGGCGTGCTCCGGTGGCAGTCGAAACTGGACTGGGTGCTGAATGGATTCTTTCACGGGAATTTTGCGAAGGCAGAAGTGACCGTCCGCAATACGCTCCGTTCGGCTCTGTATCAGATCCTGTTTCTGGATAAAGTGCCGGACCATGCTGCCGTGAACGAAGCGGTGGAATTTATCAAACGCATACGCGGTGAAAAAGCGGGCGGACTAGTGAACGGCGTGCTGCGCAATATCATCAGAAATAAAGAGGGGATACATTATCCCGACGTGCAGAATGATGCGGCGCTGTATCTCTCCACAATGTATTCCTTTCCCCTGTGGATGGTAAAACGGTGGATGAACCGGTTTGGATTCTATGAAACGGAAAAATTGCTTGAAGCACAGAACCAGAAACCGGGATTGACCCTTCGTATCAATACGATGAAGACATCCATTGAAGAGTTCATGAAGATGTTCGATCTGCAGAATATTTCGTACGAAAAATCGAATTTTCTTCCGATGTTCCTGAAGACCACCAACCTCACCAATATTTCCAATTCCGAAATATTCCGCCGCGGATTTTTCACCGTTCAGGATGAGAGCGCCGGTCTTGCCGCCACGCTGCTGAATGTGCAGCCGGGTGACCGTGTGCTCGATCTTTGTGCGGCACCGGGAGGGAAGACGACATTCTTCGGTGAAGTGATGAAGAATCAGGGGACGATCGTTGCCGTTGACAAATATCAGACACGCCTCAATCTGGTGAAAGGATCGTGCGAACGGCTGGGACTCACCAATGTTCAGTTCGTTGCCGCAGATGCGACCGACTTCCAAACGGAATTGGCCGATAAAATTCTGATCGATGCGCCCTGTTCGGGTCTCGGTGTGCTGTCCAAAAAGCCGGACATCAAGATCAAGCGGGAGATGCGCGACATCAACGAAGTTGTAAAAATACAGGAACATCTGTTGAACAATGCGGCGACCCTGTTAAAACAGGGTGGAGCGCTTGTTTACAGCACCTGTACCATCGAACCGGAAGAGAATTTCAACGTGGTCAAAAAATTCTTAGAGACGCATCCTGAATTTGAGATAGATCATGCGGCAAAATATTCGAACGAAAAAATTGTGACAGCCGACGGATTCATCGAAACATTCCCTCACCGCAACGGAATAGATGGATCATTTGCTATTCGGCTCATCAAACAGTAGGACATGAACAGCAACGCAAAAAAAGGATACGAAAATGAAGTATGATCATATATTTACCGGCGAACTCAACCGCATTCACGATGCGAATACCTATAAATACGAAACGGCATTCTCTACGCCGCAGGCCGGCGAAGTAAATGTGAACGGCAAGAAGGTCGTGATGATGGCCTCGAATAATTATTTGGGAATGTCTAATCACCCCGCAGTGAAAAAAGCGGCTATTGAAGCGATTAAGGAATACGGCTATGGTATGGCGTCGGTCCGTTTCTTATGCGGAACGCAGACGATCCATCTCGAACTGGAAAAGAAGATCGCAAAATTTATCGGTACGGAGGATGCCATTTTGTTCTCGTCGGCATTTGCCGCCAATAATGCATTTTTCCCTTCGCTGCTGAATGAAAAACTTGGAGCAGAGAATTATCGTGATGTGATCTATACGGATGGATTGAACCATGCCAGCATCATCGACGGTATGCGGCTGTGCAAAACCGAAACTTCGGACCGCAGGATCTATAAGAACAACGACATTGCTCAGCTGGAACAATTGCTGGAAGCGGATAAGAATACGGATTACCGTTTCAGGATCATAGCAACGGACGGTGTCTTCAGCATGGAAGGAAGTTATGCGCATCTTGCGCAGCTTGTTGAACTTGCCAGGAGATATTCGGCGATCTTGTTCGTTGACGACTGCCACGCCATCGGTGTTGTCGGTAAGACAGGCCGGGGAACTCCGGAAAAATTCGGCGTATTGAAGAATGTTGATGTGCTTTCCGGTACGCTGGGAAAAGCTATCGGAGGCGCTCTTGGCGGTTACATCGGCGGCAGTAAAAAAATGGTTGAATATCTCCGCCAAAAATCCCGTCCATATACATTCTCGAATTCTCTGCCCCCGCCGATCGTTATGGCGAGCATAGCGGCGATCGATCTTCTTTCTAAGGACAAGTCCATCGTGAAACGGCTGCACGACAACACGGCATATTTCCGGAAGGGAATTGCAGCGCTTGGCTTCCGCATCCTTGAGGGAGATCATCCGATCGTACCGGTGATGCTGGGTGAGGCATCGGTAGCGCAGGAAATGAGCAAAGCACTGCTGAAAGCGGGCGTGTACGTGAAAGGATTATGGTTTCCGGTTGTTCCCAAAGGGGAAGCGAGATTACGGGTACAGATCTCCGCCGCACTGACAAAGAAAAATATCGATCATGCGCTCGGTGCATTTGAAACTGTCGGAAAGAAGATGAAGATACTTAAATAGGTTCAATATATTGCGGATTACAAAACTATCAATAACAATTTTGCTGTTTCTGTAATCACGCAATAATATCATCCTGCAATCTTGTCATTTTGAAAATTGTTTCGATGCCCCATTCCAAACAACGCTATCTTTTTATTGATCTCCTCCGGTTTCTTGCGGTCGTATTCATGATCCAGGGACATACGTTCGACGCGCTGCTGGATTTCGATCTTCGTTCCCATACACTTTTTTTTGCACACGATTTTTTCCATGGCTTCATCGCGCCGATGTTCCTCTTTGCCTCGGGTGTGGCATTCGGAATCTCAACATTTAAAAAATGGGAAGAGCACAACAGGCCGACACGCCAAGTAGCAAAACGGTACGGGAAGTTTATCGGACTGTTCATTATCGGTTATGCATTGCATCTTCCGTACTTTTCCCTGCGGAAGATACTGGCAGAAGCCACTCCGTCCGACATTGCGGTATGGCTGCAGGTTGACGCATTACATTGCATTGCGGTATCCATGTTGGTGCTTCAGACCGCCGTTCTGCTGTTGAAGGATGAAAAAAAATTCGTTCTCTTCACATCAGCGGCAGCCGTTTTCATCATTTTTCTCTCGCCAGTCGCCTGGAGCATTGAATTTACAAAGATCGTCCCGTTATGGCTTGCCTCCTATATCAATGCGGGGAATAATTCCTGGTTTCCCATCTTTCCTTGGTCGGCATACATTCTGTGCGGAGTGATCTTCGCATCGGTCTTCATGAATGCAAAAGAGCACCGTCATGCAATGGATCTGATGCAAAAGTCTGTCACAGTCGGTGTTGTCATGTTCATCCTTGCCTTTATCCTCCTGAATATTCCATTGAATATCTACCCGCCTCATGATGTCTGGAAGGTGAATCCGCTGATCATATTTGCACGATTAGGATTTGTTCTTCTGGTGACAAGCGGGGTATTCTTTGCGGAACATTCGCTCAAGATCACATCGCAGATACCGCAGATCATGGGGCGGGAATCACTGTTTATTTATATCATCCATCTCATTATCCTGTATGGATCTGTTGTGAATAAAGGGTTGCAGCAGGTCATTCTGCCGACACTCTCTGTTGCACAATCATCGCTGGCATTCATCGTCATCTTTATTGCGGTCTCTGTCTTTGCCTATGGATGGTATCAATTAAAGAAACAGTATGCTTCCATGGCGATGACGGTTCGTATTGCGGTGGCGGCTACATTCATTATTCTTTTCCTAACCCGGCCATATTAATGGAAAAACAAAAATCCCGTTTCGTTTATATCGATCTGCTTCGCGGCTGGGCCGTGATCGTGATGATCGAGGTCCACGTATTCAATGCATTTCTGATCCCGGCGATCAAAGAAGAAGCGTGGTTCAAAGTATTGAACTTCATCAATGGTTTGGTAGCCCCATCCTTTCTGTTTATCGCCGGATATTCTTTTGTGCTGATTGCGCAGCGCAAATGGAATGATTATCTCACGATGAGTCCGGTTTTCTGGAAACAACTCGGGAGAATCTTTCAGGTGCTTGCCGTTGGTTATGCGCTGCATCTTCCGTTCTTTTCGTTCAATAAATTGTTGAGCCTCACATGGGAAGAATGGGGCGTCTTTTGGAAGATCGACGTGCTGCATGCGATCGCCGTTTCGCTGCTTACCCTGCTCGGACTTGTGCTGGTGACCCGAACTCCGAAAAAGTATTTCGTTTCCGTTTCCATCCTCGCGGCATTGTTCATTTTTGGATCTCCGGCGATGTATGATAGGAATCTTGACCATTTACTGCCGGAACCGGTTTCAAATTATTTTACGGCGGCGCATCGTTCGCAGTTTCCTCTGTTTCCATGGATGGGCTTCGTATTGTGCGGCGGATTGATTTCACAACTGCTCGTATGGTGGAAGGAAACGATCGAAGAGAAAAAGATCTTCACGCGCTTCTTCGCTGCGGGAATTATTTTGATCGTCGTTTCAATAATTGCGGATGTTGTGCCCATGACATTTTTCCCGGAGCATAATTTTTGGCGTGCGAGTCCCGGATTTTTCTTTATCAGGCTCGGCATCGTCATGATCCTGCTCTCCACGTTATGGTACTGGGAAAAAGTCTCCTTGTCGGGAAGATCAATGGTTAGCATTGTCGGTTCGGAATCACTTGTTGCCTACGCCGGTCATTTACTCGCCATCTACGGAATGTTCTGGAACAATAGAAGTTTGGCATTCATCATCGGCAAGACAAAGACCGTTCCTGAAGTATTTGTGATGACGGCCGGTCTGATCACGGCAACGATCGGCGTATCGTATCTCTGGAATCGCATCAAAAATTGGAGTATGTTCTATGCACGGGTGCTGATGTATTCCATCCTCACCGTTGTGCTGTATATTTTCTTTACGAATTCTTTTTAATATGGAAATACTTTTTCTCATTATCGGATTAGCGCTTGGCGCCGGCATCGGCTGGTTCATTGCAAAAACAAAGTTCCAGCTTCCTGTTCCGTTTACCAAAGAACAGTTCGATGCCGCCCAGCAGGAGATCTCTCGCTGGAAGGTCGAATCGGCTCAATTTCAAGAGGCAAAAAATCGTTTGGAACTGTCATTGACCGAGGTTAAAGCGCTGCTGGACCATGAACGCGAGAATACGCTTCAATTGACGAAACAACTGTCGGAATCCCGAACGGAGAACAGAAATCTTACCGTAAGGATCGATGAACTGAAAAAAGAGATGGAACAGGTCAACATCCGGTTAACGACGGAATTCAAGAATATTGCCAACACTATTCTTGAAGAAAAATCACGGTCGTTCACCGAACAGAATAAAACATCGCTTGATTCCATTCTGACTCCGCTGAAAGAACGGATCGAAGAGTTCAAGAAACAGGTCGAAACGACCTACGAAAAGGAATCGCGGGATACATTGAGCCTGAAGGATGAAGTGAAGCGTCTTTCCGAACTCAACACACGCATCAGCGAAGAAGCAAATAACCTGACCCGGGCTCTGAAAGGCGATACGAAAAAGCAGGGGAACTGGGGAGAGTTCATCCTTGAAAAGATTCTTGAACGCTCCGGGCTGGAAAAAGACAGGGAATATAAAATTCAAGTTTCGACAAAAAATGTGGACGGAGAGACGATCCGTCCCGATGTTGTTGTCTTTCTTCCCGATAATAAACATATCATCATCGACGCCAAAGTTTCGTTGACTGCGTACGAAGCTCTTGTGAGTGCCGAAACCGATGAAGAGAGAGAGCAACACAAAAAAGAACACATTGCATCGCTCCGTTCGCATCTGAAACTCCTCGGAGAAAAGAATTACCAAACGGCAGAATCGCTGAACTCGCCGGAACTGGTTCTGATGTTCGTTCCGATCGAAGCATCGTTTGGAATTGCAGTGCAGGCTGACCGCGAGTTGTTCAATTTTGCGTGGGATAAAAAAATTGTGATCGTCAGTCCATCAACGCTTCTGGCAACACTGGTTACCATTTCGTCGCTGTGGAAACAGGAAAAGCAGACCAGAAATGCTATAGACATTGCCGTCCGAAGCGGAGCACTGTATGATAAGTTTGTCGGATTTATTGAAGATTTGAAAGATGTCGGAAGGCACATAGACAAATCGAAAGAGACCTACAAGGATGCAATGTCGAAATTGTATGAAGGAAAGGGGAACATTGTCCGTTCAATCGAAACGCTGAAGACATTAGGGGCAAAAACAACAAAAACAATAGATCCGAATCTGCTCGACAGAGCGGAGAATGACTAATTTCTGTCATAATACCAGATGTTATGCTCTATGAATCGCAGACTCTACGAACCGTAGGCAAATAATTAAACTGGTGATGGCGAGCAATTACCGATTCTGTTTATCGCGCCGCGCCGAACCATTTGAATAAAAATCCATTTATTGAGAATAACAGTTAATATTATAGAATATCTCCATTATTTTTGGCTCAGGCAGGATACGGGCCGATAATGAACGGTGTGGTTACTCTCTATCTCTTCGAGTGACCGTTGAACTTGAATGTTACAAAGGATTTCTCTACTTTTACAGTACGAAACAGCAAGAACCTTCTTAAGAACTGCCAACAGGAGAACGATCAATCGCAGATTTGATACTGAACTATTAACAGCGTGTAGGCGCATTGGTTGTTTTCACATTTCACATCTCTCAAAATTCATACTTTGACATTGTCATCCGTGCGTAAAGCATTACTTGTCGGACTGACGGCCTCTGCCGTTCTGTTGGTATTTGCGTTCATCGTTTCGTCGGCAAATGCCACCGTCGTTCCATTGCGGTTCCACGGTACTGCGGCAATGCAGGATACGACTGTTGTTGACTCCACGGCAGCGGCAAAGGATTCCGCGAAAGCAAAAATATATCAGATCAAGGATTCAACATATCTTGAACAGCTGACCTATCGCCGGAAAGATTCTGATGCAGCGCAGGCATTTCCTTCTCCGCAAAATCCATTCTATCTAAAGACGCCGACACTCGTGAGCCAAGTCGTTCAGCTCGATTCTACCGGTAAGTACGTCATCGTCCGTCAAACGGTGAACGGGAAGGATATCAAGATCCCGATCAAGATGCCGATTGAAGTTTATATCAAACAGCGGGCGCAGTCCGATTTCACCAGGAACTTCACCGAATTGATTGATAAAGAAGAAGCTGTTAAAGCGACAAAAAAGAGGGATGATATCGGTGAACTGCTCGGCACGTTTACAAAGATCGACATCCCTGTTCCGGCGAATCCGGTCTTTTCAATCTTTGGACCTCCGCGTATCAATTTGAATATCTCCGGTGCGGTCGACATCCGTGCGGCCTTCCGGAACACGAAAACCGACCAGCAGACACTCAGCGCATTCGGCAACGTACGGAATGAGCCGGATTTTGCCCAGGAAGTGCAGATCAACGTCAGTGGAACGATTGGCGATAAACTGAACATTCTTGCCGACTGGAATACGCAGCGCACGTTCGAATACGAGAACCAATTGAAAATTAAATACACCGGTTATGAGGATGAGATCGTGCAAAGTGTCGAGGCGGGAAACGTCTCTCTCTCAACCAGTTCAAGTTTTGTCTCAAGCAGTTCGGCATTGTTCGGTATTAAAGCAGCATTCCAGATCGGTCCCTTAAAATTAACGGCGATCGCCTCGCAGAAGAAAGGACAGATACAGGAAAAAAGCATCACCGGCGGCGCGCAAAAGATCGATTTTGAGAAACGCGCGTGGGAATATTCGAAGGACCATTATTTTGTCGATGCAGACTACCGTTCGGTATTCGAACCGTATATCAAAACATTGACATTAACGCGCCCGGACCTGCAAATAAAGGAAAATGAATACGAAGTGTGGCTCTATCATATCGGAGCAGCGAATGAAACGATGAAGAAGGGAAATGCGTACTTCTACCTTCCGTCTGTTTCGTTGACGGATACTAATACCTATAAAAAATTGCGTGTCGCAAGCCAAACCACAAGCACCGATTCGGGGATCGTTGCCGGAACGTGGGACAGGCTTGAACCGCAGAAGGATTATCGTATCAACCGCAACGCGGGCTATATAACGCTCAATCGATCGGTGCAGGAAGGACAAGCGATCGCTATTTCGTACAGGATAGAGAACGGACCGGGTAATGATGACGATCTATTATTCGGCACGATGACGAAAAGTGAATCCGGTTTGGATTCGATCCTGGTATTGAAACTTGTGAAACCGTTGACCTATATTTTACCAAAAGACAGTATTCCATTCTCACTGATGCTGAAGAACATCTATCCGCTTGGCGGCCGCAAAGTGGATAAAGAGGGATTCTCTCTTGAGATGAAATATAAAGAATCTGCTCAGGACCCCGTTGACGTCATCGGCACAACTAAGATCATTACGCTGTTCGGTCTTGATGTGAACAGCGAAAGCGGCAGCGCCGGTTCCGACGGCAAGTTCGATTTCAATCCCGGTATAACGATCGATCAGGAACGCGGCGAGGTCATCTTTCCTACTTTACGGCCGTTCACAGACGGACTTGAAGCAGCGCTGAAAGCAATTCAGCCGCCGCTGCAGGATTCTGTCATACAAAAATATCTGTATAACGATCTTTATGATACAACGAGTTCCGCCGCACAGCAGAATACATTGAAAGATAAATTCGTCATCACCGGACAGATCACTGCGTCAAGTTCCAATACGATCAATCTTGGATTCAACGTAGTGGAGGGGAGCGTTCAGGTGCTATTAAATGGGACGGCATTGCTGGCTAATGTTGATTACACAGTCGATTATATCATCGGTCAAGTGATCATCAAAAAACAGGAAGCGCTTGTTCCGGGGGCGAGTTTGCAGGTAAAATTCGAACAGAACGATCTGTTCCAGCTTGCATCAAAGACGCTGCTCGGCATGCGCGGCGAAGTCGATGTCTCGGAAAAAACCAAGTTCGGTTTTACCTTGATGAATCTCGATCAGCAGGTATTGAGCGACAAAGTGCGGTTGAATGAAGAACCTTCCAACAATTCTATTTATGGATTCGACGGCCA
>CAJBTU010000143.1 GCA_903958625.1 uncultured Ignavibacteriota bacterium
AGATTACCGTTGACTCTTCTGCCTCAATCACCACGAATCTGACTGCATTATCATCATTCGGAACAGACGCCGGGGAAACATCGGTCGATCTTTACGATGATATTGATGACTATAACAATTACACAAAGATCGATACGCTTATCAATTCGGCAATTTTCAAAACCAAAGTGAAAGTGAATTATATAGATATCGTTGGTTCCAGCGTGGTCGTGACGTCAACAAAGACATTTAGTAAAGAAGTGGTTGTCGATATTACCAGCGACTATCTTGTGGATTATTCCCTTACTCCCACGCGGCCCGATACATTGCGTTTCAAACAAATTTTCAGTTATTGGTATTTTCGTTAAATTTCTATCAAATACATAAAGTCATTGTATGGGTTCACAGACGATACTGGATTTAATTGCGTCGACTATGGTGTTTGGCAGTTTGTTGATCATGGCATTGCGACTCAACATGGGTGTTTCAGAGAACATGCAAATGTTCCGCGGCGATCTTTTGGTACAGCAAAACCTTGTTGAGATTACCCGTTTGCTTGAATATGATTTTAAAAAAATAGGTTATTGCAAAGACCCGTCGAAGATTCCCGATCCGTCAAAAGCCATTCGGTACGCTGACTCCATTAAAATAAAATTCTTAACTGATTTTCCTACTGCTTCGGATCCCACAGGTGATGGAATTCTTGATTCATTGACGTATTATGTCGGGCCGAAAAGCGAAGCTTCCGCCACACCTAATCCAAACGATAGACTGCTGTATCGCGTAGAAAACAATCAAACACCGGTCGGCGTCAATTTAGGGGTAACGCAATTTGATCTGCGATATTTCGATGCATTCAGAGATACGGTCCGGTCTCCGGTAGTAAATTGCGGTATGATCCAATACATGCAGATCACCATTCAAGTGGAGAATTTGGCCGCTTCAGACACGCTGATCGTCAACAGAGCGTCATTTGACCGTCCATATCAGACCGCATTTTGGAGACAAGTGAGGCTTGTTGCGAAGAACTTACGAAATCGATAAGGCGATGAATGGGTAGAACCGCTATATATTTGGTGATAGGATTCAGTGTGATCATGCTGACGGTCGGAAAGAACATGTCCGATGTTGCTGTGCAAGCGCTGGATAATTCACTTTCGTATTATGAAAATACGCAGCGATATGCTATTGCCGTTGCAGCGGCAAATTTAGTCTGTTCAAAAGTATGGAATGATCCTACCTGGACAGCAGGTTACTCATCGATAGAATATAACGGAGGGACATTCAGTGCAACGGTGACAAGTTTAAGCGGCGGAAAGAAGATGATTACGGCAAGTGCTGTTTACGGAGGATTAACGCAAACCGTGACAATTACAATGAAACCGAGCAATTTTTCCAAGTTTGCCTATTATGGCGGTACAAGTGCTTCTGCTGCAGCGTGGGAAACAGGCGATACGATCGGCGGTCCGAGTCATACGCAAGGGAAACTGAAGACGTTTGGTTCCCCTGTTTTTTTAGGCAAAGCAACATCCCTTTCCGGTATTACTAAATCGGGCTCTCCAAAAACACCGCAATTTGTCGGTGGGTTCGAATCCGGTGTGAATGTCGTGATGCCGAGCAATACGAGTTATACAAGTATCCTTTCCGCCGCAACCAGCGGTGGATACAGCCAGACCAGCGGAAGTTTATATCTGAAGTTTAACACCGATGGAACGGTGAGTTGGAAAACTTCGGCTGCGGCATCATATAGCACGGTAACACTGAGCAGTTTTGCACCTAATGGGGTTATTGCTATCGATAAAGGATCGCTATTTGTTGAAGGAACACTTGATGGTCGTGTTACACTTGCATCATTGCGAACAAGCGGTTCTTCCGGAGGGACAACGACCATTACGAATAGTCTCGTCATGAAAGAAAATCCACGAACGAATACAAGTTCCAATGATATGTTAGGTATTGTCAGCTATGGAGACATCACGATTGCAGACAACAGTGCTGCGCATTTTGATGTTCAAGG
>CAJBTU010000144.1 GCA_903958625.1 uncultured Ignavibacteriota bacterium
GCAATATTCACGATCACTTTTTTTGCAGAACCTTTGATAGAACCGATTACTACCGGGACTCTTCGCTTAACAATACCTGCTTTTTCCGCAGCAATGGATTTGACCGTTCGTCCAAGCAGTTCGGTATGATCCTTCCCAATTGTCGTAATAACGGAAACTAATGGACGCAAAACATTCGTCGAATCCAACCTTCCGCCCAATCCGGTTTCGATCACCGCAATATCAACTTTGTTATCAAAAAAATATTGAAATGCCATTGCCGTTGTCGTCTCAAAGAATGTTGCTTTTATCTCCCGAACAGTAGGTTTCAGTATTCTTGTATAGTGAGCAATATCCGAATCGGAGATCATCTTCCCGTTGATCCGTATCCGTTCATTAAAACGGACAAGATGCGGAGATGTATAAAGACCAACTTTGTACCCTGCCGCTGTCAATATTGCAGCAATCATCGAACTTGTGGAACCTTTTCCATTGGTCCCTGCAATATGGATGGTTCGAATTTTATTATGGGGATTATCAAGACGATGGAGCAAGGTACGGATGTTCCGAAGACCGAACTTCATTCCAAATTTTTCGAGGGAAAAGAGATATTGTATTGCGGAATTCATATTGGTTATCACTACAGAAAGGAAATTAAAGCCAAGAATCAACGATAGATATCGTCTTGTTGGTTTGAAGTGTCCGCACTAATTTGCCGACATCATCAAGTCCATTGTTTCCGCAATATTTTTTCACCCCTTCGGCAACAGTAACTCCCGTTGCAGGATTGATGAAATTCGCCGTGCCGATTTGAACCATGGAGGCGCCAACAATAAAAAACTCTACCGCATCTTCCCAACTCACAATACCGCCGATACCAATCACCGGAATCTTCACAGCGTTCACTGTTTCATACACTTTGGCCAGAGCGATCGGTTTAATCGCCGGTCCGGAAAGTCCACCGGTAGTGGTCGCAATTTTCGGTGTCCGTTTATTGATATTCACAGCCATACCGATGACAGTGTTGATGACAGAAACGGCATCGGCCCCTTCCGCTTCGCAGGCACGGGCAAATTCAGAAATATGTGTGACGTTCGGCGTCAGTTTTACAATGAGAGGTTTTTGCGTACGGTGACGAAGTTCTTTCGTGATGAGTGAAACAAGTTTCACGTCCGTTCCAAAACTCAACCCGCCCTCTTTCACGTTCGGACAGGAGACATTGATCTCGAATCCGTGCACCCCTTCCTGGGAATCGAGAATTTCCATAACGGCGCAATATTCACCGACACTGCTTGCGGCAATATTGGCGATGATCTTTGTTTCGTGATTTTTTAGTGCCGGAAGTTTTTCTGCGATAAATTTATGAACACCGATATTTGCCAGACCGATCGAATTCAGCATCCCGCTTGCCGTTTCGGCAATTCGTGGACTCGGATTGCCATCTCGAGCTTTCATGGAGAGAGATTTGGTCACTACTCCGCCGAGTTTGGCAATATCCACAAGATCGGGTACATCGTTACCATACCCGAACGTACCCGAGGCAACCAGAATGCGGTTCTTGAATTCGAGATCTCTTAATCTAAAAGATTCAATCATTATAGTTTCACGCTTTGTGTATCAAAAATTGTTCCTTCTTTGCACACCAGACGGTATTTTTTCTCGCCGCCGTTCATTTCAATATTGCATCCTTGACAAAGACCTATACCGCATGCCATATCGCATTCCAGCGAAGCGAAACAATCTGCACCGATCTCTTTTGCATATCCGGCCACTGCTTTCATCATGCGCGTAGGTCCGCACACAAAGAATCGCGGTTTTATGTAACGATGTTTCGAAAAATCATCTTTGATAAGGTCAAGAACAGTACCGTTGAAACCCTGACTGCCATCATCCGTAGCAATCCTGACATTCTGCAATCCTTTTTCGATGATCAGTTCTTTGTTTCTGCCTCCGAGAAATGTCACTATTTTTATGCTTGCAGGAAATTTTTTCGTGAGAAACGGGAACGGAGCCACACCGATACCTCCGGCAACAAAGATGGCTGTTTCGAAAGAATCATCGACAAATGAAAGGAAGTTGTTACCGCACGGTCCCAAAACATCAATAGTATCGCCCTTTTGTTTTCGTGCCAGAACTTTTGTACCGGTGCCGATTACATTAAAGACGATGGAAACTCTACTGCCTTCAACATTGAAGATGCTGAACGGTCTTCTCAGCAATGGAAAATTTTCTCCGACCCTAATGTTGATAAATTGTCCCGGTTTCGCAGCAGCAGAAAGGTAATCAGAAATGAAGGTAAGTTCTATGATCTCATTCGTAATAAATTGCACAGAATGGATCGGGACAATATCCTGTTTCATAGTTTATTTTTCGGTGTTGATAGTGAATCGATGGGTACCGGTTCAGATTTTTTTTCTTTGGCATCCTTTGCATCTTTTTCCTGCTGTTCCTTTAGTTTTTGTGCTTCGATCGCCTGTTGTTTTTCCTGTTCAATTCTCTTCACTTCATTTTCGTATTCCAATAGTTTTGGCCTTGCTGCTGCTGCAAACGGTGAGACAGGATACTTGGCAATCAATCTTTTGTATACTGCCGCAGCACTGTCATTGTTCATCAACGAATTCTCGTAATGCCATCCGGCACTGAACAGCGCCTTAGCCGAAAGCGTGGATGCTGAAAAGGCGGCTTCGATCCGTTTATAAGCTGAAATTGCCGCATCATATTTTTTATTATCAGAAAGAAGTTCCGCCTGTTCGAATAATTCCTGTGCTGAATCTTTTTCCGCTACAACAACGGCTATTCCGGAACTTTTACGTGATTCATTTGCATACGGCGACTCCGGATATGACGTTATAATCCGTTGATACAAAGGATCGAGTTCCGTTCGTGGCTTTTGTTTAATGCTTCGATAAATTTCAGCGATCGAATACAGTGCACGGGGAGCGAACTCGCTTTTGGGATAGGTATCGGCAACAACATTGAACCAATACAGCGCCGAATCCGGTTGTTGTATCTCGAGATAGAACAATCCCCCCAGTTCAAACTTCGTCCGCATGATGGAACGGTGAAGCGAATCGATCAGAACTTTTTGTACCCGGAGGCGGTCGTTCCGATCCTTTAATTTTGTAGAATCGATGGCAACGAGGGTGTCTTTTTTTATTCCCTGCTTGCCGGTTTTTATCATTTTTTTCGTTTTCGGATCTTCTTTGACGATCGTCGAATCAAGCATCAATGTTGAATCGAATTTTGAGGGATCAATCTTGAGGGTAACATCAGCAGTATCCAAATTTTCTTTTACAACAACGGCATTGGAATGTAACGAATCAAATCGTATGAGATCTTTCCGTAAAAGATCATATTTATTGAAAATATCTCCCTTTTCAGCAGCATCTTTTGATATCTCGGAGGCACCAAATTCAGAGCGGGCTTTATTATACAGCACCCGCGCGGAATCATAGTTCAATTCCTCAGTTTCATAATATTTCCCAAGAATATAATATGCACGGGCGGCTTCATCGGTACGGGCATATGCCGTATCGACAAAAGTGTATTTCACGATCGCTTCTTTCACCTTTCCCTGCAGCATGAGCACATTGGCAATTTCAAAATGAATAATGCCGAAGAATTCAGTATTCTTTGTGTCGGCAAGCATTCCATCGAAACCGTTCAATGC
>CAJBTU010000145.1 GCA_903958625.1 uncultured Ignavibacteriota bacterium
GATATTTAAATTGTTGAATGGTTTTCTTTTGACATTATCAACTTAACATAACGCTTATTATATCTATTCAAGCCTAATGAAAAATTAAGCGTCAATTTCGCCAATATATGTTGTTACGGCGCTTCCTTTCAACCGTACATTGGTAAAACGGTTTCCGTCTTTAGCAAATGATATTTCCAACGATTCACCGCTCTTAACTGCGACGCTCACCGGACTCTCCAAACCAAATTTCATCGAACTTAACAATGCACTAGCCACTGAGCCGGTTCCGCATGCTAATGTTTCGTCTTCAACTCCTCGCTCATAAGTTCTTATACTTATGCCTTTAGCATCATTACGCGAAACAAAATTAACGTTAGTACCTATCGGAGCATACAATAGATGGTAACGAATTTTTTTTCCCAGCCCAAATACATCCACAGTATCCAAATTGCCAAGTTCAGGATTATCTTTCAGGAAAATGATTGAATGGTCGGTCACTGTATTTAAGTAATTCCCAATAATAGTTTTTTCATCAATCTGTATACACTGATTAAGTAAAAGACCTGATGGTTCCTTCATTGTTAAATTATAGATATTAGAATCAATTCTGGCTGCACTATAAATATGACCAAATCCTTCAAACTGAAATGATTCGTTTGATACAATCCTATGGTCGTATGCGTATTTAGCAATGCAACGCCCACCATTGCCGCACATTCCTGCGTTTGAACCATCTGCATTGTAATATTTCATTGTAAAATCTGAAATATCACTGTTTTCAATAAGTAATATCCCATCGGCACCGATTCCCAACCTGCGGTTACATACCTTCAGTGCAAATGCCGGCGGATCACTGATAATGCCATTTCTATTATCCACAACAACAAAATCATTACCGGCGCCACTCATTTTCGAAAACAAAATTTTCATAGATATTTCTCTAAATAAACTTGCCAAGTCATTGTGACTTGGCAAGTTGTACCATTTATCTGTTGCATTGTGGAGGTGCGGGGATTCGAACCCCGGTCCGAAGTGAAAACCAATAGATCGTCTACATACATAGCTCAGCGTTTTATCTTATTTCCGGACTCTTGGTTGAGCGCAAAACATCCGGACCGCAGTCAAGGGTTTGAAAGCTCATTGATGCTACCTTAACCGAACACCAACTATCCTGACTGAGTCGACGCCGTTACAGTTCCATCAGGAGAGTTCTGTATTGGCGCTCGTGGCTAATTAAGCGGCGAGTGCGTAACCGTAGTTATCTGCATTTATTGTTTTGCCCTGAGATTAACGTGCGTAAAGGCGTGCACGGTATGCAAATCCATCCATTCCTGACCCCGTCGAAGCCAAAACACCCCCATAAGATCATTTGGACCTATACAAGTTACAAATCAGAATTGAGAGTATCAATGAATTGTCTGATTGTTTCTATTCGTTCTTTATCCTGTTTCTTTTCAAGCGTAAGTATGATATTTCTCAGCATTCTCTCCAAAATCTGCTTATTGGAGACAGGCTGCAGGTATTCTTCCGTAAAATTGAATCCTAAATTTTTAACAATCGTTGCACAATCGTTGAGCGAAAGAATTTTTCCGGAATTGAAAGGATCAATATACACGTGGGAACTGCCGAATGAAAACCGCATCACAAAGTGCCCCGGCAGTCCGATCCCTTTCATCGGTAAGTTTATCCTCTGTCCGACAAGGAGATAAATAACGCTTAATGTTATCGGAATACCGATCTTCGTATCAAGAACGCGGTTGATATAATGGTTTTCTTCGCTGTAATAATCGTCCCGGTTACCGACGAATGCTTTTTCTTCTGTAAAGAAAGAAATGATCCTCCGGAGGATCTCCGTTTCATCGGTGACCGAACTCAACTTTTCCTTCAATTCGGATGCATAAAAATTGAGCTGCTCGCTGTATGACGATACTTCAAGATCGCTGTATCGTTGTCGTGCAAGAAGAAAGACCCCTTCTTCCAGATCGATATCCCCTTCTTTATTCCGCTTCAAATGGCGAAGCTGGTCCTTAAATGAAGAGCGTATCAGCATTTCCCGAACTTCGCTCAACCGTTTTTCTGCTATGGTCACTTTTTCTTCGATGAACGGAAGAAAAAGTAAAGCATTTTCTTTATAACTCAACAAGCGCTCCCGTACAACGGCATAGATCGACTCATCCTCATCGTCGAGCAGTGTGATGAGAGATCTAATTTCACTTATTTCTTTTTCGGTCAACTCACTCATCGAAATTCAGAATAATTTTTTAAAACATCTTTTTTCAAGATGTCGAATGCTTCCTTCGGCGAATCGGCAAACGAGAACAATTCCATATCTTCCGGACTGATCATGCCGTATTTTACCAGTGCTCTGAAATCAATTATTTTATTCCAGAAGTTCTTTCCATACATGATCACCGTCATTTTTTTTCCGACCTTTTTGGTCTGTAACAATGTTAATAACTCAAAAAACTCGTCCAAAGTTCCGAAGCCGCCGGGAAATGCAACAAGCGCTTTTCCCAGAAACATAAACCAGAATTTTCTCATAAAGAAATAATGGAATTCCATATTGAATTTTGGCGTAATGTATTCATTCGGGTATTGTTCGAACGGCAGACTGATGTTCAGACCGATGGATTCACCTTTTGCCAGCATTGCTCCTTTGTTCGCCGCTTCCATAATACCGGGACCTCCTCCGGAACAGACGAGAAGCCTGTTCTTCGTCTTTAACTTTGTCGACCATGCGGTGATCAATCGGGAAAGTTCCTTTGCATCTTCATAATACCGTGACATTTCTACGGCAACTTCCGCCTGCAGCAGTTGTTCGTGATATTTTTTTGAATGGATATTTTTCTTGTTGCCATGTTTCGCCAGTTCCCGAAGATGCTTTATCGTTTCGCTTCTCGGTTTGATCCGTGCCGATCCGAAGAAAACGATCGTATCTTTCACATTGTAATAATTGAACCGGCTTAACGGTTCCAAAAATTCCGATAAGATGCGAAGCGGACGGGCATCCCTGCTTGCAAGAAATCCGGGATTCTTATATGCTTTTGGTGCCTTCAGCAGTTTTTGTTTCTTCATGAGAGGATGATTTTATGTGTTATGTGATGCAGCAATTGTTCAAGATATTTTTTGTCGATGTCATTAAAACTATTGTAGTCATGGCTGTCAACATCCAGCACGCCGATGATCTCGTTCTCATGGAAGATCGGAACGACAATTTCTGATTTAGAATCTCCGTCGCAAAAAATGTGTCCCGGAAATTGACCGACATCTGAAACAACAATCGTTTCTTTCTTTTGGTAAGATGATCCGCATACTCCTTTGCCGATGGCAATTCTTGTACACGCGATCTTGCCCTGAAATGGTCCTAGAACAAGACCGTTTGAAGTTTTGTCAAACAGATAGAATCCAACCCATGAATAATACGAAAATGTCTGCTTCAGTGCCGCAACAACATTCGCCATATTGGCGATAGGATTCGTTTCATCATTAATAACGGAATAAATTTGCGGAAGCAACTGTTCGTAGAGATCTTCTTTTGCGCCTTGACCGGTTTTAAGTTCTTCCATAGTGATCTTTCGTAAACACTTTTTCAATCGTTACCACGGCGTCGCTTTCTTTCGTTTTGAATTGATTTTGCGCTGCAGCAGATTTGATCCGAATGACTGCAAGCCCGCTGAAATGCTCTTCATTCTTTACTGCACTGGTGATTGTACCGACGGAATTTCCCTCATCATCCGTCAGTATTTCCTGTACTTCAATCTTTGCCATTGAAGAAATTTTACAAAGAATACGCTGGATTTTGTTATATGTATCGAGACGGGCGATTACTTCCTGACCGATATAGCATCCTTTGGTAAAACTGATCCAATCCCATAAGTTCAGTTCCAACGGGTTGTAATCCTGAACAAGTTCTTTCTTTGTTATGGGAATACCGTTTTCGATCCTCCACAATTCAAATGTTTCCCATGACGACACGACGGATTCTGCTGAAACCGGTTTTGCCGGAATATTGATTTCGAAGGAAACCGGAAATCCGAAATAGTCTGTTTGGTTGAGATCATCGCTTTTACCAAAACGTATGCCGACATTATATTCAGCTGTAACATCTTCTACTTCGATCTCTTCCATGATGATAAATCTCTGCAGCCAAAGTTTGATCTCCAATGACATTCCGCTGCTTGTTAACATCAGCAGATGATCATCACGATGTATCACCCACACCGCATCAAGTATTCTCCCCTTGTCGGTGACCAAGAGTGTGCGTTGGATATTTCCTTTTGTGAAATTTCCAAAATCATTTGTGGTGATCCGCTGTAAAAAATCGACCGACTCGCCCCCTGTCATCTTTAATACTCCAAAGGGAAACCGTTGCACAACGGCCGGCGGCATACTAACATTACTCTGTTCAGTTTCGGTCATTCGTTATTTCTGGTAAACCATCTGTTGAAGAGTATTGAAATATACATTCGATGCATTCTTCACGTCAATAATGATCTCGCCATTGATGTTCGCCGTTTCATTTGCCGTGACAACACCAATATTGGTAAGAGGAACAGTATATTTGGTGCAGATCGATCTAATTTTTTCTTCGTGAGAGGCATCGGCAGAAATAATGATCCGCGATTGTTCTTCACCAAAAAGAATTTTGTATAACGGGATACCATTGAGCGGCAGGTTCACGTCAAATCCGAATCTCTGGTTCCCGGCGGCCGCACTTTCGATCAACGCAATGATCAATCCGCCATCGGAAACATCGTGGGCAGAGTGTACGTATCCTTTTTGTATGAGTTCCAAAGTGCATTCCTGCAGTTTTACTTCGAACGCCAGATCGAAATATGGAGCGTCACCGACCGTCAAACCATATTCCTGAACGAGGAATTCACTTCCGCCGATATCGCCGCGGTTTGTACCGAGTAAATAGACCGCATCACCGGCTTGTTTGAAGAATGACGTTGTCACGTGAGATTCGTTCTCAACAACGCCAAGCATACCAATGACCGGTGTGGGAAAAACAGATGCTTGGGCGCTTTCATTATAAAAACTAACATTGCCGCCGGTGACAGGAGTTTCCAACGCTAAACACGCTTCACCGATTCCTGCGATCGCTTCTGTAAACTGCCAGTACACTTCCGGTTTATACGGATTTCCGAAATTAAGGCAATTCGTGATTGCAATCGGTTTGCCTCCGGAACAGACAACATTCCGCCCTGATTCTGCAACGGCTATTGCCGCACCTTTGCGGGGATTAAGATATACGTACCGGCTGTTGCAATCCGTCTTTGCGGCAAGAAGTTTTTCCGATTTTTTTATGCGCACCACGGCAGCATCAGATCCCGGCAAAACCACGGTATTTGTGCGGACCATTGAATCGTATTGTTCATAGACCCACCGCTTGCTGGCAATATTCGGAGAGCGTAAAAGTTTTTCGATTGAAGTATTAATATTTTTGGGCGCCGATAAAGTGTGAAGATCAAATGATCGGGTCTGTTGAAGATATTCCGGTTCCTTCGTTTCACGTATATAGACCGGTGCCCCTCCGCCAAGAACGCATGTCTCCGCAGGTACCTCCGCTTTCAATACTCCATGATGGAATATCCTCACCATTCCATCGTCCGTGACTTTTCCGATCGTGATACAATGCAGATCCCATTTTTCAAAGATAGTGACGATGGCTTTTTCATTCTCCGGTTTTGCGACGATCAACATCCGTTCCTGCGATTCTGAAAGCATTATTTCGTACGAGGTCATTTTCGTTTCGCGCGTGGGAACAAGATCCAAGTTGATCTCCATACCGCTGTTTCCTTTTGCGCTCATCTCGGTTGACGAGCATGTCAAACCGGCTGCCCCCATATCCTGGATTCCTACGACAAGTCCTGCATGGATTACTTCGAGTGTCGCTTCCAGCAGTAATTTTTCTGTAAAAGGATCGCCTACCTGAACGGATGGGCGTTTTGCTTCCGACGCCTCGGAAATTTCTTCCGATGCAAATGTTGCTCCATGAATGCCGTCGCGTCCGGTTGCAGATCCGACGATCATTACCACATTCCCTTTTCCCTTGGCAATTGCGGAGGCTACGTTGTCATGCTCCACAATTCCGATTGACATAGCATTGACGAGCGGATTGGTCTGATAGCATGGATCGAAAAACACTTCTCCTGCTACGGTCGGGACTCCGAAACTATTTCCGTAATCACCAATCCCTTTAACAACGCCTTTCAGCAAATGGCGTGTCTGTTTGTCGTTGATATCGCCGAAGCGAAGTGAATTTAATGCTGCAATCGGCCGTGCGCCCATCGTAAAGATATCACGCATAATTCCACCAACACCAGTCGCTGCCCCCTGATACGGTTCGACTGCCGAAGGATGATTATGGCTTTCGATCTTGAATGCAACGGCAATGCCTCCGCCTATGTCAACAAGACCGGCGTTCTCTTCGCCGGCGCCGACAAGCAATCGTTTTCCAGAACGCGGAAGGGTCTTTAATTGCGCGATTGAATTCTTGTAACTACAATGTTCACTCCACATTACCGAATATATCCCAAGTTCAGTATAGGTGGGTGTCCGCCCGAGAATCGTCAATACTTTTTGATATTCATCGGCTGTCAGGCCGTGCTGCAGAGCGAGTTGTTTTGATACTTCCGGTTCTTCAAAAGATTTCATAGTTATTCGATTGTGAAGAGATTATCGTTTTTTTCAACGGTTTGTTTTTCTTTAACGAATATTTTCTTTAAGTTTCCCGTCCTAGGGGACTTTATCTCATTTTCCATTTTCATTGCCTCAACAACAAGAATTCCATCACCCGCATTAATGTGTGAACCTTCCTGAATCAGCATCTTCGTGATCAAACCCGGCATTGGTGCACGAACGGTCACAGCGCTGGTTATTGTACCGGAATCTTTTTGGAGCTGTTTCTCAAGTTTTTCGCGCATTGTTTCACGCTGAATCTCGAAAATATAGTTATTCACTGTAGCCGTTGATAAATGCTTCGATCGCGAAAGAAAAAGATGAATCGATTTTCCATCAATCAGCACGCTGAATTCCCCCTCCGAAATTTTTTTTACATCGGCGATGATCTCCCGGCCACGCGAATCGGTCAGAACATTCCGCATTTCATCGAACGAATATGAAAATCCACTAATGGTGATGGTCGTATTATTCATCGCGTAATTGATTTTTCCATTTCGATGGCGTCAGTGATGGTGCGGAAGTCAAATTGACAGCTGTTTTCGTTTCGCGTGCGGTAACAAACGACGAAGCTACGGCAATACTTTCCAGTTCGCTGAGTTGTATATCGGGAACGAGAAAATGCTTTGCAACAAAATTGATATCGTACGTTCCATTGATGAATTCGGGATGCGAAAGTACAATTTCACAGAAAGGTATCGTTGTTTTGACACCGTTGATCTTATATTCCCGGAGTGCGCGCTTCATTTTTTCCATTGCTTCATTCCGCGTCCTGCCGTGAACGACCAATTTTGCGATCATTGGATCGTAATGCATCGAAATTTCAGAGCCGACACGGATACCTGAATCATTTCGGACCCCTAATCCTTCGCTTGGCTGATAATGTGTTATGGTTCCAGTTGAAGGAAGAAAATTATTATCATATTCTTCCGCGTAAATACGTGCTTCAATCGCATGGCCGTTGATTTTCACGTCATCCTGTGAAAGAGAGAGAGTTTCTCCTTCGGCAATTCTAATCTGTTCTTTGATGATATCTATGCCATAAACCATTTCCGTAATGGGATGCTCGACCTGAACCCTGGTGTTCACTTCTAAAAAATAATAATTCTTCTCGGCATCAACCAAGAACTCCATTGTGCCGGCATTCAGATATCCCGCTGCTTTGGCTATCTCCACGGCTGCCAGGCCCATTGCAGAGCGTAATTCGGGGGTCACAGCGGTACTTGGACATTCTTCGACGACCTTCTGATGTCTTCGCTGGACAGAACATTCCCGTTCGCCGAGGTGGATCACATTCCCATGTATATCGGCCAGGATTTGAATTTCTATATGCTTTGGATTCACAATATATTTTTCGATATAAACTCGGTCATCGGAAAATGCTTTCTCAGCTTCGTTCCGTGACCGTTCTATTGCGTTCTCAAGTTCACCGGCTGAATAAATTAAACGCATCCCTTTACCGCCGCCGCCGCCGGAGGCTTTGATCAAAACCGGAAAACCTATACTTGATGCAACTTCAAGCGCTTCATCTAAGTTATTGATAGGTTTGATTGAACCGGGAACAATCGGAATATTTTTCTTGGATAATAATTCACGAGCCGACGTTTTACTACCGAGTAATTCAATGGTCTCCGATCGAGGACCGATAAAAATAAAACCTGCTTCGGTCACCGTTCGAGCAAATAATTCCCTTTCCGAAAGAAACCCGTACCCCGGGTGAATGGCATCAACCGATGAGTCTTTCGCGATTTTAATGATCTTCTCAATATTCAGGTAAGTTTCAGAAGAGGTTGTTCCTCCGAGAGAATATTATGTTTTTGGTCGTGGATTTGGCGTTTAATTTCCTTTATTTCTTGTTCGGTAGCGCCAGCATCGGCTTTACGCTCAAGTGTTTGGCTTAGGCCTTGTAACTTGGCTTCGAGTGCTGTGTTATTTGCTCGGCCGTGTTGCACGCCTTCGCGAGTGAGCACCGCAGATACCGATTCGGTCATTGCATCAGGACACACAATTGCTACGTTGCCGCCCTTGACGTTGTCCATCATGAGACGAGTTTGCGTCACAACATCATCCAGCAATCGCTCTGCAGATGACGACCGAACAATGTCTGGTCCAAATTCACCTTCGCGCACCGA
>CAJBTU010000146.1 GCA_903958625.1 uncultured Ignavibacteriota bacterium
ATCCCGATCAAAATCATCGGGACGCTTTGGTTGATTGATTTCTTCTATTACTTAAGCAACAACAATTTTTTCATTTGCGTTTTTCTATCCGATGTGAGTTTAGCGAAGTAAATTCCGCTTGAGAAGCGTGCACCGTCGAATTGTGTTGTGTATGTTCCCGCCTCTTTCATTTCGTTTACCAGTGTTGCCACCTCTCTTCCGATCGCATCGTAGATCTTTAAAGTGGTAAAGCCGTTCGCTGACAACTGATAACTGATCACTGTCGTTGGATTGAACGGATTGGGATAATTCTGACCGAGCGCAAATTCTTTTGGTGTGCTGAGTGCGGTCACTTCAACGGTTTGCGAATACTCAAACTTGCCGTCCCGGTCGATCTGTTTTAATCGGTACAATGTTTTGCCTGATGCATATTTGTCGGTGAATGAATATGATCTTGATGCGTTGGTTGTGCCATTTCCTTCTACGAAGCCGATCTTTGTCCACGCTGAATGACCGTCACCTTGAAGGTGACGGTCATTTACTGCGCGCTGCTCTACGTCAAAGCCGTAGTTGTTTGTTTCTGTAGCTGTGTTCCATTTCAATTCAACACCTTTCACTGTACTCTCTGCGGTGAAGGAGAAAAGTTCCACCGGAAGAGCCGTATTGCTCTCAAACACAACACGGACGGGGATATCGTAAGTTGGTAAATCAGTGAAGTTTGTGCCGTCGCTTGAATAATATGATTTTGTCGTTGCCGGTGAAGACATATCGATAGGAACAGCATACCCGCCTGATGCTACGGTAAATTGCACCCGTACATAGATGGGAACATTTTGGGTCACATCGATTGCTTGTGGAAAATTTAAAGATATGTAGTTTGTTATTCCTGCCGAGGCACCGCTGACCGTGCTGCCTGTCTGCGACGAAAGATTATTTCCGTTAAGCTTAGTAAATGCCGCCGCATTAAGAGCCGTATACTTACTGGCATAGCTGTAAATTCTTATGCCAACGAGTTTCCCGGAGCGGGAGGGAATACATTTTACCATTCCGTACCCGGTATTCGCCCCGGAATTACCATAACTATATCCGAAATATTTTCGGTAGAACTGCTGAGCATATCCATAATAGACCGGCACAACGGCATTCGCCGTCATGGTTGCCGATGATGCTGAAATGGCATTGATCTCAACATTACTGGATGTGCCGTTCCACAGTTTCGAATTCGGCGTGGTCGCTGCCGTCAGCGATGTTTTATTTGTCGATCCGGGATATGGATCTCCGTCACTCCCGCGGTTGACTGCCGTTGCCAATTGTTCCAAGCCGTCCGCTTCATACAATTTTACGCCAAGGTGAGTGTTCGTCACGTTGATGTTATTAGAACCGGGCCATATATCGGCAAGATTTTTATCGACATGATACATCAGCAGACCCGAGCCGGGAATATTGAGATCGAAATTGGTCTTCTGTCTATTTTCGATAAGCATATATTCATCGGCCTGATTATTATCAAGCCAGACCTTATACGAGAAAGCGTTGGTTTCCGCCTGAGGAATGGAGAGTGCCTGGCTTGAAGCCACAACGGTCGGCACCGTATAGCCGAGAAGTTCCTTGCAGTATGCAGACATGTGAGAAGGCCGTTCGGGGGTGTATCCGTTCCCTCCCCAGCTTCCCCCCGCCATCAGACACCAGTAGCCAAGCCCTGAGGAAGAACCGTTTGTCGATCCATCAACGTCGTACATGTCCGGAAGGCCAAGCATATGTCCATATTCATGGCAGAAAACGCCGATCTCCACGTGGTTCGAATTGTAGAGTTCGGGCACAATAATGTAGCGGTCAATTTTTTTGCCGTTTGCTGTCACAGTGTAAATACCGTCAAGCCACCCTGCGTGGGACCAGATATTTGTTAAGTCGCTCCCTTCCTCAGCCCCTTTTCCTGCATGCACAATAAACAGTCCGTCGACACTACCGTCTCCGTCGTTATCATACAACGAAAAATCAACGCCGTTTGCTACTGCCGCATCAACACATTGCTTCACCAGTTCTTTCACATGGGTAGAATAACTGCTGTTGTTGTAGGCGTAGTACGATTTTATCTGGGCTGCGGTGATCCATTCTTTTGAAACACCCGACACCGATACGGCGCTATTGGAAACCTCCTGATAATATTTACTGACACCGCCGGTATTGCTTTTCCATGTATCGTCATTGACCATATCCTGAAAACTTAAGGCTGTTTGTGTATTTGCCTGGTCAGGATATTTCACGCATAGTATCAAAATGCGTTTGACCGAACTTTGAGCCTTGCTGAGGCCGCTGCGGTTATTCTTCTGCATTTCGATAACCGGAAATATTCCGGCAGGATGAGCCGCCATTTTTTCGGAGACCACCTGCGACGATTCACGCAGATGTTTTGGAATGCTGTTCATCGGCTGACTGCCGGACTTTGCAGCGCTCACAGCAACGCGAACAGCCCCCGGAATGAATCTTCCTTCGGTACTCAGCGCTGCATAATACCAGAAGTTATCGGCCCCCTGGATGACGACATATCCGTCGGTTGTCTCGGCGAAGTTGTATTGTTCATCGCCGAAGCCAATGATGGAGAATATTGTTCCATCCGGCTGAGCCACTGCGGTGGGGGTGTGTTTGGCCGGCATGGAATAATTGAAAACACTGACCAAGAACAGCATCAATACTGCGGATGTTATTCTCCCGCGTATTTTTATCATTCTCTTAACAATGTTTTTTCTCATCGTCCGCATTTTAGAATCTTCTTTCCCTGTCACAGTGATTTTTTCACCGCAGCATGTTATTTTGGAGTTTCCCGATCGATGATAGGCGCGCGTCCCGATTACCCCTCGACGATGTTTACCCCGATGAATATCGGGACTCGGGGTGACATCGGGATACAGTGGCTGATTGATTCACCGTATTACTTCGTTAATAATATTTTTTTTATTTGAGTTTTACCGTTCGACGAAAGTCGCGCATCCCGATCAAAATCATCGGGACGCTTTGGTTGATTGATTTCTTCTATTACTTA
>CAJBTU010000147.1 GCA_903958625.1 uncultured Ignavibacteriota bacterium
ACCAGCATCGTTGATGCCGGTTGGGAAAGAGAAACAAGATAGTCACCGGGCTTCGCAGTTATTGATCCATTTTTTACCTGAGTCGAAATGTTGATGAATGGTTTATTTTCCATCCAAACCGGTGCAGTGTTCGTGATCCTATATTTTTCAACATTTTGCACATATGATGTTTCAATTTTTTTCATCTGCACACCATGGCGCTGTAATAGTTCAATGATCGCAGACTGAGATTGAGGAATGAGATACGCTTTTGGTCTTGTCACGGAAAAAAGTGGCTTTACTTCGGGAGCAGATCGCATTGAAACAAGTGTATCGGAATCGGTGGCGATACTTTTCATCGGCAGTGTAATGTTTTCCCCGGTATGAAGATAGTCCATTCTGACGATAACCGGCTCTCCGGTTGTGAGCAGTTTCTTCTTCTCATTCTGAACAAGCCGATGAATTTCACCGGAATACCGGTCGGCAAACCGGAGGAACGCCTCGACCGCACATACCTGTCCGTCTGTTCTCCGTTTGATCTCGTCATGAAAACTGCGGCCGTTCTTCCCTTCAAGAATGAAGGAGAACGTACTGAGGATGGCAAGACTTTGACGCCCGTCGTCGATGCTGGTGGTACTCGGCCGCACGGTATCGCCGGGTCCGTCCATCTTTAGATAATTGGAAAATCGGAGATTCTGTTTTGACAGTTCTGTTTCAAGAAAAGGAAAGAGTTTTTTCAATCCATACTCCCTTATGGTAAGCGGAATATTGAGATTGCTTGGTGCACCGAACTGTTCGTCGACAGCTCGGACATATCCCGCCGCAAGAAATTCCTTCCGATAGGCGGAAAATTCATGCACGTCCAACGTCACTTCCGGCTGAATGCGGGAAAAAGCGGCATGGATCGCCTGCGTTTCGGGCTGCGAAAGCAGTACGTGGTCGCGGTTCAAATCCTCCTTATTGGCATTCGCCCGCTTGCCTGATTCATTTCCGTCGGGATTGGCGGATGGAAGAACATACAGATCGATGTTGGGATAAAGGATATTTTTTTCGTCTGCCGCGATCTTCTGCAATATTTCCAGCGCTGCTTCTTTTCCGGATGCTTCGTTGCCGTGCTGCTGACAGAAAAGAAGAACCTTGATCTTCTCTCCTCCCCCTTTTGGTGTCACGTGAACAAGCGGTATCGCCCTTCCCTGTACCGACATTCCGATTGTATCAACGACAAATTTTTTCGACAGCGATGAAAGCTCGGTAACAAATGAAAGTAATTCATTGTGCGACGTGACTTTTTTGAACTGATTGCGTGCCAGCGGTGTGAGCGGTGATTCTGCCTGCGCAACGAATGAGAAAATAATGAGATGGACAATGACAGAGACGAAAATATTTTTCATATGTTTAGCGTGAAAAGGTTTGATGTCAATAAAATCCGATAATCAGCCGCCTTAGTATTGCTATCCCTTGGCGATCTGACGGACAAGATTCAATCCAATCCGTGCCGTAATGATAAGATCTTCTACGGCAATATATTCCTGAAATGAATGTGCATTTTTGAAACCGACTCCGAGATTGAGCATCGGGATGCCGTTCTTGTTTAGTACGTTGGCATCGCTCCCACCGGCATATTTCAATGGCGTTGGTTCAAGGCCGGCTTCGCGGATCGCCGCGGAGGCAATGCGGATCATCGGATTTTCGTCTGTAAATTGATAGCCGCCGTATTTCTCCACAAAAGTGAGATCGACGGTTCCGCCCGCATCGGCCGCTGCATTGTGAAAGGCCTTCTTAATGTATTCTATTTGATACTTCAGCTTTTCTTCGTTTGCATTGCGCGTTTCTCCGGTGATTTCCACAACGTCGGGGACGACATTGATGGAAGTACCGCCATGGATAGTACCGATATTCATCATTCCGGTCTGATCCCAGCGTCCCAGCTTCAATGCTGCAATCGCCTTGCTGGCAATTTCAATGGCGTGGATCCCTTTTTCCGGTGAAACGGCGGCATGGGCAGAACGACCGTGTACAACAGCCTTGAACGAAACGGCCGCCGGCGCTTCAACGATATAATTTCCCGGTGAAGCCTGGCAGTCGAAGACGAATCCGAACGGCGCAGAAAAATCTGACCGCTTCACATATTTTGCACCATGCATTCCCGCTTCTTCACAGACGGTGCATAATACTTCAATAGGACCATGCGGAATTTTTTCATCGTGCAGAGTCTGTAGAATTTCAAGGATAATAGCCAGACCAGAACGGTCGTCGCCGCCGAGAATTGTTGTTCCGTCTGTCGCTATCGTTCCATTCTTCAGAACGTGTTTAAGATTTTTTGTTGACTGTACGGTATCCATGTGAGCGCAGAGCAGAACGGGCTGAACGTCAACCGTCCCCTTCATACGTGCATGAATATTTCCCGTGTTGCCGCCAAATGTAGATCCGGCATCATCGATGCGTGATTCCATTCCAAGAGTATCAAATCTCCCGGTCATTTCGCGCGCTACATCCGATTCTTTTCCGTGGATACCGTCAATCAGACCAAGCGTCAAAAAATTCTGCACTAAACGATCGTTATTCACCATACGGTTCATCTTTCATTTTTAAGTCAGGCAATGCAATTATTTGACGAGCAGCAATTTTATCGTAGAACTGCCAACATCGTTCCGGAGAACACACACATACATTCCATTCGAGAGAGAGGCACCGGAGAATCTATTACGGTATTCGCCCGGTTCCAAATATTCGTCAACAACATTCCTGACCTTCTGGCCGAGAATGTTGTACACGATAACGGACACATGCGATGCCTTCAAAACGGAAAACACAATTTCTGTTGATGGATTAAATGGATTCGGATAACATTGTAATCCCAGTTTCGCTGGAACCGCATTGGCAGTACGATGCACTCCTGTCAACGAACTGATATATTGTCCTGCCGCAATAGCCATCTTCTGATATTCATGAGCGGACCCGACCACATCGATCAATTTCCAATTAAGGTTTGAACTTATAGTTTTCCCTTTTTGAAAAAAATATCCTGCTCGTTCGTACCGATTCCTCCCCTGCGCATCTGAAAGCGGATCGATATTGAGATTCGAATCGCGCACCGTATCGGCGGTACCGCGCATAATAACCATCTCACGAGAAGCAAATTCAAGTAGGTTTTGAGAAGAGATTGACAGAAGCGAATGCTTCGTTCCCCAGGGATAAGCAATAGTGCTGTCCGGAGCGGTGTACCATCCGGAATTTGCCGGTATCGCCCGGCGGATGAGCGGATCAAACGCAAACAGGACCATCCTATGAACAAATTGTCCTCCCGCTGAGTGTCCCCATAAAGTATAGGATGAATCTTTTAAGCCCAAACCGCGGTAAAGTGTCCGTTCAATTTCGGAAACAATCGTGAACGACCATTTCGATTTTGGATTGAGCAATCCGGCACCGTCATTTCCGGTAAACATGTTCCCTAATGCATACGCATCGCTTGGCCAATCGGTGGTCGTAAATTCCGGCGCAAGAATGATCCAGTTGTTAGCGGATGCAAACGCACTCCACGATAACCCGTAGCTGTAGGCATTTCGATCGACCCCATGCATCGCAACCAATAACGGGGTGTCCGGAGAGAATCCGCCGGGAAGATAGATATGCACAGGGATCGATTTTGTGGGGAACGATGGCGACCGGTAAAGATATTTTTGCATCGATCCTTTGCTGAACACCTGCAGTTCAAGAGAATCGTTATCGCTTCCTGACGCGGCAAAAATTTTATAATACGTATACTTGGAGGAATATTTTATCAGTAGAACTTTTACCGAGTCGCCAATGCCGGAAATTGTATCTCCGACCACTGCATACGCGCCGCTGGTTTCGTCGATCGTATACGTGAATACTTTCCAGTCGATCTGTTTGCCGGTATATGAAGGGAGAACTTTCACATAGGCGATCCGCACCGTTTGAAGCGGAGGGATTCTTTCAATAATTGCTGAAGCAGAAAGCGTTGAGATGAAAAGAAAGAGTAGTCCGAAAATAATTTTGAGATTTTTTATCTCATACCTCAATATGCCGGTCACAATCGTATCCCGATTGAAAACACATGGACGGCCGAGAAAACGCCGAACGATGCGTAGGCATAGTCGATCGTAAATGAGCTCGAACCGGCATCAAGATTCACACCTCCGCCAAGTGTTAAGCCCTCTTCGTCGGTATTGAATACATAACCGCCGCGCAGGAAGAGCGTGTTTTCGAAACCATATTCTGTGCCGATACTGAAATGTTCCGGATTATCAACAAGATGCACTCCGTCCACGGCGAACAGGAGCGATGATGATCCGGAAGCAAGCAATCCTTCGCGGCCGACAACAGGCATCGACATCGACACGCGGTAACTTGCCGGCAGTGAATATGACTGCGTTGCGAGATTTGCCTCAATCACAGGATTCACTTCGCTGTTCGGATCGAGATCGACCGTTTTGATGAGATCGCTTCCACTCATTTGCAGTGCGGGGCCGAAATTCTGAAACGCTAATCCCATTTTCATTCCATAGAATCCGGTCTTCAGCAGGATGCCCAGATCGAATGCGACCGTTTGGGCGCTCGAGTTTGCAATTCGTTGATTGATATATTTTGCCGACACTCCGACGCTCACCTGCTCCATAATTGCTTTAGCGTAGGACAACGAAAGCGCCATATCCGCCGTAGAATAGAATGTGCCGGTTCCTTTCGGCGACTCAACAGTGGTCATTTCGATATCGCCGGAACCGAGCTGGTTTACCGAACAGCCGATGGTACCGTTGTCCCCCATGGGCAGCACAACGCCGAGAAAATTATGACTAATGCCGGCGATCCATGAATTGTGCGTCACTCCCACTTCAAACTGGTCGAGAGCAGTGGCTCCGGCCGGATTCCAGTACAGCGTGCTGATATCGTCGGAGACAGAAGTGAAGGTACTGGCCATTGAAACGGCTTTGGCGCCGACCGGTATCTTAAGAAATTGTCCTGCAGCAGTGCCTGCCTTTGTGAACTCTTGACCGGCAGCTGTGCCGGCAATACCGAGGAGAACAATAAAAATTATGAAGGGTTTCATTGGATACATTTTTTCTCCAATCACTTTATGATTGAAAATTTGCCTATCGTTTTATCACCGGAAGAGACTTCGACCGTATAGATATAGAGACCATATGCGACCTCCACACCCGATTGATTGGTGAGATTCCAGTCTTCGTCACCCGTTCCGTTGATATGATCTAATCGTTGAATTAATTCGCCCCGCACGGAGTAAATGGATATGGTGCATTCCGGCGGAAGGAACATGAACCGTAATCTTCGGGTATTCGATACCTGTTCCCATTTTGCATTGACAATGTATGGATTTGGTACAACGCGGACACCCGAAAGACTGTTCGCAATGGTCTGACGGTCACGCTGAATTATCGGTGCGGAAATCTTTACGGCAAAGGTATCGTTTGCCGTTAATTGGCTGTACGATTCGATCGTGAATGACTCTCCGGTTACCGGGAGCCGTGAATTCGAAGAAGAACCAATGCCGATCGAAACAGTATAATACCAATAGAGAAGGTTGAATGTTCCGATAGTGTCTGCGCGGATGACATACGGCGAATTGACAACACGCATCTCATCACCAAGGTCGAAAGTATTGCTCGCATTTTTATCCACAAGCACACAGCCTACTTGATACGCTTTTTCCTTAATGGATACGTTCCAAATTTCAAACGGAACGGTAAACTTTTTTATCATCGGTTGTCCTTGTCCGGTTAAACCAGCGGCAAAAGAACCAGTGGATGTAAACCGGAATTCATATTTGCAACCCCGGGCCTGGGTATTTGCCGAAGCATTTCTGACAACATCCTTCACATACCATTTTCCGTCCGGCTGCAGATTAAGACTGTCATAGACATTGTTCCCCTTGTGATCCTTCAGCGACTTGACGGTTCCAGTTTGTGCATCACCATCAATACGGATTTTAAAGCCTTCGCACACCACCATGGCATCGGAAGCGATCGGCGCTTTTGTGAGCCTGGTATTTGTTCTTTGGTTGGTCACCGAGAAGCTGTCCGCCGGAGATTTATTGAATGTCAGCAGATAGGTGTCGCCTGTCAGCGATGAAGGATCTACGATCTGAGTTAAGAAGGATCCGTTACCAACTTCCGATGTTTGCTGAACCGATACGCTCCCATTCACAAATCCAATCGGATTAGAGCGCGGCGTTACATCCGCAAGGTTGTCATCTGCCGCCGTTGTTCCGCGAGCTGATTCCAGAGATTCCAGTTCATTGGATACTGAGCCCGAATCGTATGACGTAATGGTATAGGAATAATTCACTCCGTTATTCACCGTAGAATCAATGAACATGTGAACCAAACCCGTATTGTCTCCCAAATAATTTGCCTGATTCATCGGATCCGGACCTTGTATCAGATCTTTCTTATCGAATTGTGCAATGGGAACATATCCCAGAAGTTTTCCTTTTGAGTCGGTGATCGTATTTCCCCATGAAGAACCTTGATCCTGACTCCGGTAAATTTTGTATCCCTGAAAATCGGCCACTTTGGCGATCGGATCGATCGCCTTCTCGGGCGTATCATCCCAATATAGCGTCACTTTCTTATCACCGGCTACGGCATGCAGCTTCGGCGACGGCGGAGCTGCGGGACCCAGGAATTTATTCAAAAACAATTTTTGCGCCATCAGAAAATTCTTCTTCAATTCAGTCAGATCTTTGCCTGCCGAAAATGCAGCGGTCGCTTTCATCGCCTCACCCGGCTGCAGCGTAAACGGACCGGTGGTCACGAACATCGTCCAATTATTCGGGCCGGGACTTTTCCCCGCAGCGGTTAAACTGAAATCGTCGAAATGCGTGTTCGTTCCGTGAAAATAATCGGCTTTCGTGGCTAAGAGATTCTTGCTATTCGGATCGCTGATGATCACGGGCCACATCTGTGCGTCTGTTCCCGGTGTCACGCTTCCTGAAAGATCGCGGAAAAAATGCGCATCGGTCACGCCAAGATCGAACGGCGTGCGCAGAACCATCATGCCCATGTATCCTTCTTCAATATTGCCGGGACTTGAGCCGTTATAATCAAACTGGTAATACGCGTTATCGAACCCCTTGGCATTTACACCGGTGTTATACGATCCCCATGTCTCCTCCAGAACATCACCAAATTGGAAGTCGATGTAATATCCGAACCAGCAGCTGTCGAGCACCTTAGAACTATTATTGGTGATGGTGATATCATAGAACTGAATATCTTCGGCAAACCGCCGTCCGTACGAATACGCCTGATCTTCCAGCGTGAGGCCGATCGTCACCGAGGGGAGCTGAGGAGTCCGGTCGTTCATGATCGCATATATTTCTCTGTCCGCCGCAAATTCACCGGGAACTTCTTTTCCAAAATTCGGCGACAGCGGATCGACATCGATGCGGAATTTTCCCGGCCAGAAACGCCAGACATTTTTTGTTCCGTCATAATATGCCCCTTTTGCCTGCACGATCTTTTTATCGGCATCCGACAAAGAAGAGAGCGTACCGGTGGGTGCTGCGTGCCACACTTTTAAGGAATCGTAGTATCCTTTTGGCCATGTAACCGGTATATCGCTATGCGCAAGCCGAGGAGCACCATCGGGTGCAAACAATTCTTCCGGCTGATCGTCGGCATGGGTATGACCCCGCGCGCCAATAGGAGCGTTCCAATCTTCATTCCGGTACATCGTGTAGGTGTCGAGAACATTGCCTTTATAGCCAAACATTATCGAGGCATCATCGATCGCATTGACATCCCCCAGATTCGGATTGGCAACACCCTTGCTTTTCGGCCAACGAAAATTATAGATGAGATTCTGGTAGTATGAATCGGTGATCATTCCCTGATTTCCGAGAATGTTGATCAATTCCCCTTTGTCCAGAACGCCGAACGCATCTTCTACCGACGTATTCGGTTTCATGAATGATCTTTTTTCTGCCGGATCATCGTTGGGTATTCTCTGTGCAGCAACGTGTCCGATGGAGAGACCTAAGAGAATAAGAATGAAGAATAATTTTTTCATAAAGTGCACTGCCATGGTGAATGAGAAAATTTAAAAATCCAACCGGATACCGGCCTGAATCGACCGGCGGATATCGACATTGCTCGGAACCCTCATCCGGTCCCGCGTTCTGCTATACGACGGACCCGCATCAAGAGGATCGCCGGATGTTGCCCACACGTTCAATGCGTTGATTTCGTCCAATACATTGTTGACGATGCCGAAGAGTGTTACCTTCACATCGGCAAAACGGATCGTCTTTGACAATCGCAGATCGACCCTTTGATCGGATGACATTCGGCCCGAATTTTTTTCGATCAGCAGTGTATTGCTTTCATCCGGAGCCTGTGGAGTGTACGGCAATCCGGTAGAGGCACGAACAACAACGTTGAGAGAAAAATTTTCGAGCGGAAATACATTGAAGAGCGAAGGTCCGAACTCTTTCGGGAATTCGAGACCGAACGTGCCGTAAAAAACATGTTCGCGGTCGAACGCAAGCAGAAAGACCCTTTTCGGACGGAGCAGTGCGGATGCCCTGCGGTAGTCGTTATAACCTTCGCGCGGATCTGATTCGTTTCCTTTTGCAACCGAGTAGGTATATTTAAGATCGGCAAACCAATAGTCGCTCTGTCTTTTATTCAAACCGATCTCGAATCCCTGCACTCCGCCATAATTGGAGTTGTCGAATACTGTGTATTCATAGGGGAAAACGGTCAGATACGTACTTCCCGTAAGATTGGTGATGTCTTTGGAATACGCAGAGAGTTCTATCGTATAGTCGCTGGCAATTGTATGTTTCACGCCAAATTCGAAGGCCACAGTTTTTTGCGGTAATATTCCCGGATTCCCAACGATCGCACCGTCGAGCGTAGGATCACGCAGCGTATACATATCAATATAATCGGGAAGCTGGAAAAAGTGACCATAGGAACTATAAAAGACCGTTCGCTCACTCATGGGAAATGCGATACCCAGGCGCGGACTGATCTGCTGCTTTGTCGGCGTGCTTACCTCTCCCACCGGCACCCAGATCTTCTGGTCGTTTACATATCCGGCCGGAGCGCGCAACGATGCCCAGCGTGAATCATCAACATCGGCAAAATCGTACCGCACGCCGGCATTGATGATGCAGATATCAAACTCTATCTTATCCTGAACAAACGCCGATAACTCGAGCGGATACTTTAAATATTTTTCATAGGCATGGAATCCGCTCGGATACGGTTCTTGAAAACTCAAGCGGTCGATTGCGTAGCGTCTGATTTCAAATCCGCTCTTCGCCAGGTTATGCTGACCGATCTGCGAATTAAAATCTCCTTTAAGAATGATCGTCTCAACTTCATTTCGGATATAGATACCATTATCGGTACCGGTCCAAAACGGAGGAGTATTACTGTTTTTAACACGATAGTTTGATGCCAGCAGCTGACCATCGGCAGAGAACGTTGCATATTTCCCCGGCTCATAACGGTTGAAATATCTGCGCTGGTACGATGCTGAAGCTTCGTAGAATGTTCCGGGAGACAGAATATGGCTGACCTTCAGATTGTCTCTCCAGGAAAAATCTTTCCGTACTTCATAACCGTCCTGTAGATATTTCCACTGGTGAGCATATGGCTGATAAAGTCTGTAAAATCTTTGCGAACTCAGATTCAATTTAAGAGGACCAACTCCGTATGTCAGCTTTGCGTTTATTTCCCTCTCCTTATTATATCCCCACGGAAGCTGATCGAGCGTGTTCAGATATCTGGTGGTGACAAAAAATTTTAACTCGGGCAGATACGGAACCGGTCCGTTGACCATCGCCGAGAACTGACCGGTCATATTAATGTCGGGCCATAATCCGGGTGTGCCGGATAACGATTGTTTTTTGTATGCCGAAGGGTAATTATTGACAAGATTATATCCGCGGTTATCAACACGCTGCACCAGTGCACCGTTCGGATCAACGCCCCATTCATCCAATGCCAATGCATCGGCTTTATGGTACGGTGATTCGTTCAGCTGATCGGAAGTATATTCAATTCGGCCGCCGTATGTATCGCCCCCTTCTTTGGTGACAATATTCACAACGCCGGACAGGGCCTGACCGTATTCCGCATTGAATCCGCCGGTGAGAACCTGTAATTCTTCAATAGCATATTTATCGATCTGACCGCTGAAGCTTCCGGAGAGCGGGTCACGCACGGGAAGACCGTCAATTAAATAGGCAACTTCACCTCCACGGCCGCCGCGTGCATGCAGTTCTCCGTCAGCACCGGTAGTAAAACCGGCCTGCAGACCGACCACATCCTGAAAAGAAACGACCGGCAGATCGGAGAATGTTTGCGAATTGACGATGGATGTCCGCGAGGTTTCATCTTTGTTGATCATCGGACGCTCCGCTTTCACGATCACCTCTTGGATCGCAATCGAACCTTCCGTCAGACGAAAATCGATCTGTGTCGTCAGATCCGCCCGCACCTGAACTTCGGTAACAACCTGTTCGGAAAACCCGAGTAGATTCGCTTTAAGCGTATAGGTCCCGGGCTTCAGCTGGAGGATAACAAAATAACCATCCGGGTCGCTTGCCGCCCCGAATTTTTCTCCAACAACCTGGATATTCACCGACGGCAGAGGTTCACCGGTCGCTTTATTCAGCACCTTGCCGGCAATTTTTCCCGTTGTTCCGGCGAATAAGATCGCCGGAACAATGATCAGGAACATAACTGTATAACAAGAACGTACGAGATGCATATTGCTCTCCGTGATTTCAAAAAAAACGAATTATTTCAGCAAGAGCATTCGTTTTGTATCCGAGAATGATCCGGCTTCAAGTTTGTAAAAATATACACCGGCAGACAAGTTCGCCGCATTGAATGATACATGATATTGTCCGGCACCGATCTTTTTGTTCAATAACGTAGCAACCTTGTTTCCAAGAATATTATAGACCGATAACTGTACTAATTCTTCTTTGCTTGTGGTAAAACTAATGACAGTAGAAGGATTGAACGGATTAGGATAATTTTGCTGTAATGATATTGTTGCCGGAGTCGTATTGTTCAATCCATTATTGACGCCGGTGGTTGCATCGGGAAGAAATCCGGGTGAAAAACACAATGCTGTGTCCTTGGCAATATCTTTATGCCGTCCCCATTTTCCCGTTCCAATTTGGTAGTGCAATGACTGCCGGATCTGTCCCTGGATCGTGTCGGCTTTAATGGATTTAGCACCGGCAATATATGTTCCTTTGGACCACAATGGTTTTACCGGCTGCGGCGGCACCTGGTTATCATATCCCCATGCTACTTCGGCAACAGTATCGGCAACAAGCTGATTCACAATCATCACTCTGTCGCCGTTGGAGGCAAGATTACCTTTTATTGAACCTGTTGATGTCTTCACCGGACCAAATCCTGAGTCGACAACAGCAGACCTGTTGGAAAATTTCAGTGTGCCGGCAGGAAAAGCCGTTCCCCATGTTGCGGTAATTGCGTTTCCAAAAACAACGGCAAATTTTTTCGATCCAAGAATCGCACCGACCGGGAACGTGAACACCACTTGTTTTTCGCGTTCGATAAAGACGTATCCGCTTAGATCAATGGATGCGTTGGTGTTGTTGTACAATTCAAAAAACTCATCGCCGGAAGCCTGTCGTGTTCCATCACCGTTCGGATCGCCGTTAGGGCTTGACGGGATATCGTAAAGAACTTCCGTCAGCAAAAGACCGCTTTGCCCGAATCCAATGGCACTGCAAAGAACACATAAAAACAGAGTAGCAAAAATTTTGTTGACCATGGAACCTCCGTTGAGTTTTGTGGATGACAAATTTTCAACACGCCGTTTGAACGCATGCCGAATATTACTTGATTTGAAATGGAATAATTACTATCATATTCTAAATTGTGGAACATATATTCCAAAACCAATATTGGAAAATATTCCTTCTCTGTCAAGGCATTTTTGTTCCATGAAACTTGTTACCGTAAGGCCGATATGAAACCAACAACGCAATTCAAACGACTTCACGCGGCTATCCACAGCCGTCTGGAAACCCTTACTCCCACCGAACGGCGGATAGCATCGTACGTGCTGGAACAGACACATGAAATAGCCTTAGTTTCCGTTCAGGAACTTGCTACACGACTCAATACGGGGCCGGCTTCGATCATGCGCGTGGTGCGAAAACTGGGATATCGCGGTCTTGCCGATCTGAAGAATGAACTCCGCAATGAGATACGCGCCGGAGGATCGCCGGTGGCCAGTTTCAAATCGTCACTCCATCATGGGATGGAACCCGGACTTGCCGAAGTCCGTTTGATTGCAGAGAATGAAATCAAGAATATCAACGACTCCCTTGCGCTGCTCGACCAGAATTCACTTCTTCGATGCGTTGACCTTGCGGTGAAGGCAAAGCATATCTACACGGTGGGGATAGGAACATCGATGCACCTTGCGGCAATAACGGCGTTTCTTTTTCGAAGGATCGGTTTGAATGCCGATGCTATTGTGCACACCGGACTTCGTTTAACGGAAAGCATGATCTCACTCGACAAACGAGATGTTCTCTTTGTTTTTTCTTTGCCGCCGTATTCTGAACCGACACTCGATGC
>CAJBTU010000148.1 GCA_903958625.1 uncultured Ignavibacteriota bacterium
GTCTCGAACTCCTGAAATGCTCCGGATACTTCCGACTGTGCTTCCTCAAATGTCTTTTCCCGTGCCGGATCTTTTTTCACCACTTTTGCAAAGGAGAATCCCTCTTCATTCGGGAAATATGCGAGGGTATCGTTACCCGGAGTATCCCATGCGCGTTGGGTCAATGAATTTGTTGAAACCGGCTGCAGACCCAGCACTCCGCGGGTTTCGATTGTTGTGCCGCGTGTATTAAAACGGACGGCCGCATAATCGAAACTGATCGGTGCAACGGCAATCTTTACCGTATCGTACATCACCTTTTTGGTCTTTGCCTTCGATTTTTTGACGACGAGAGAATCAACCGAATAACCGGTCAACGATTTTTTAACAAGCTTTGCAACGCTGTCTGTCGGAACAAAGATCTCCTGTACATTGACCCTGTCCGTCCACCGGTAATTTGCACTGCGTTCCTTGTGGTATATTCGCAGGACCGAATCCGTCGGCTGCACCTTGTTCCATACATTTTCCTGTTCTGCCTTGAAGAGCAGGATTCCTTCTTCGTATTCTTTCATCGTGCGGCTGAAATCCGGAAATTTATTTTCCAGCTGCCGTGCATGATGCTCGGTGATCAACGATGTTCCGACCTTGTTGACAATCACCTGAATATTGCTGCTTGAATTCAACGCTAAATTTTTCAATTCCTGATTCGATTTTGCCGCGTCGATCAGTTCGTTAACGGTGATCTTCCTGTCGGCGATCGTGTAGATGATCATCGCGCGGGTCTTTGCGGAGACCGTGCTGTCCCACTTAGCATCGTTAGTTGTTTTTGAAGTATCAACAGCGGCGGCGAATGCTTTTACGGTGCTGTCAACTTCCTTGTAGGAATACAACGAACGGATTTTATTCACCATATTGTTATAGTCGTATTGGAACCGGTAGTTTTGATATTCCGATTTCAGCTGCTGTTCCATCTCTTTGAACGGCGCAATTCCCTGCGCTTTATCCCGCTTAACAATATGAAAACCGAACTGGGTTTGTATTATTCCGGAAACTTCGCCATCCTTAAGATTGAACAGAACTTCATCAAATTCACGCACTGTTCTTCCGCGTTCAATGAATCCCAAATCTCCGCCGCGTTCCGCGCTGTAAGTGTCATCGGATGCACTTTTCGCTGTTTCGGCAAAATCTTTTCCCGCTTTAATGGAATCAGCGATGGCTTTTATTTCAGCGTAAGCTTTCAATGAATCTGCAGCGCTGGCTCCGCGCATCAGCCGCTTCATAATATGACTTGCTTTTACGGGTCCCTGATTATCTTTAATATCCGTTACTTTGATGATATGATATCCAAACTGTGTCTTGACGGGGTACGGTGCCACTTCTCCGGCCTTGAGACTGTAAGCAACATCTTCAAATTCCGGCACTAATTGTCCCGTGCTGAAATAGTAAAGATCACCTTTATTGTTCTGTTTGGAAGGGTCCAGCGAGTTATTCAATGCTAATTGTTCAAACGGAATTCCAAGTTTCAATGAATCCATGATCAGTTTCGCCTCATTGAATCCCATTAGCGTATCTTCAGGATTTGCTGATGAGGTTCCGACGAGGATATGGCTTGCACGAATGGTCTTTAATTTCCGCTGATACATCTTTTCCAGTGCCGGCTGCGTGATCTCTTTTTCCAGCATGTATGAAACGGCAAGGTTCTTGCGGTATTCGCTCAGTTCGTTGTGAAGTTCCTTATCTTTGTCATATCCAAGTGCATAGGCTTCTTTAACTTTTAACCGGAATTTTACATAGAGATCGAGGAATTTTTGACGGTCATCAACGGATGTTTTTGCTGCAGCATCCCAGCCGCCGTTATTTTTTGCATAAACCTGCTCAAAATCCTCAACAGAGATCTTATCGCCGGCAATATCTGCAACGTACGAGCCGCCGCAGCCAATGATTCCCGCAAATAATGCGAAAACGAAAGTGGTCATCATTAACTTTTTCAAACGCATACCTTAAAAACTCCTATTTTTTGAATTAAAGTTTGTTGGAAAAAACGTTATAAGTGCATAAAAATACTGAAATTAGGGCTGATAAGCAATGTTTTGAGCATTTATGCACGGTCAGTCCCGATTAGACGTCATCAAATAAACATTGTTCCCGTGTGGTTTTTCTACGTCAACTTCTCTATTATGGCATATTGACTGGTTCTCTGTTTTTATCTGTTCATATTGCAGAAAATTGACGTAGTGATTGAACCCAAAGGGGAGAAGTGCAACCAATTACCAAAGATTGCTCCGTTTGCCGCCGGACGGACACACTGAAGATCCGTATTACCGTAGAACAGATCTCTTTTGAATCAGAACTTGAAGGATAAAACAATGACCCCCGTGCAATTTCGCGATTATGCAGAAAAACAACTGGCGCCGACTATTCCGCTGTTTCTTCTTGTGCCGCCGGAAC
>CAJBTU010000149.1 GCA_903958625.1 uncultured Ignavibacteriota bacterium
CAACAATCAAAAAGCAATAACAATTTCGATTCATCTAAATAATACTTCATGTAAAGTTTAAATAAACTACCGCACAAAGAAATGTATCTTTTCCATATCTAAGCCGCAATACCGTACATAGGTATATTTAAAACCAAAAACGCTGAATTCAGCGAAAAATAAAAATCGACAAGTTCATCTGAAAAGCGAGCTGTGATACCATAAAGAAAGGCTCGCGCCCTTCTTCTGTCTACATCAGATACTCAACAGCTTTTGCTTCGAGGTCGTGTCGGATGGATTTGAGGCGGGCTGGTGTAACGTGGTGTCGCTGTGCGATCTCTTTTGCTGTGTAGCCGGCCGAGAGATCTTGGAGTATTGTCTGCTCTTGATCAGATAGACTGTTCAGGAAGTCGTTCGTGATGGCGAAATCAATAGGTGTCGTATATGTATTGAGCACAACATCGCCGACCGTGCGTGGTTCATCGGATGATAATGGTTGTTCAAAATGCACTCGATGCGGTCTGTTGTAAGCGTCGATGGTTCTCTTGCCCATTTCTTTTGCCGGAAAGACGCTCCGTTTAGTAATTTCTTTCCCTCTGAAATGCATTATTGATTTTTGCAAACCAAGCGTGCACCTCTCTCCAAGTTTCTTTTCTTGAAAAAATGCAAAGCACACTAATTCGCTGCGTTGAATCTTATCACGACTAAATTGTTCTGAATAATTCCACAACGTTTGGTATTCCTGTTCCGACATAATTCGCTCCTGTGAATGGATGTGAGTGATATAGAGTTCTGTTATATGTTCTTATGCCCGAATATCACGCACACCTTTTATCAAAGAGTAAACGGTCTCCCTCCTATCCTCGCTCAACCGTTCACCTGTTCTTATACCTCGTTATAAATGGTATAAGAAAAAGATCGAGCAAATATAATTGGTACAGATTATTCAGGAAGGAACTGTATGGGAAATATTGTAAAGGTGATCATCACCATAATCGTAACGATCTGCAAACGGAGGGCTAAATGATACTCGATCCAAAAGTAAGTAAAGCACTAGACATCATTGAAACGGTCATTAAGACCATCAAGAATGCGCCAGAGGAACCAAACACGGACGAAGAGAAAGAAGAAATGCTTGCGGAATTTGTGAAGTTGGGGACGGTTCTGGTCATTCAGAAAGCGAAGAACATATAGACTGTTCGCCCCAGTGCACGCTGGGGTGGATTTTTTACCGTTACGGGTACATGCAATCGTTTAACCTTGCGATTAAATGCACAATAATTTCTGAACCATGCCATTCACCATTGCCGGATGAGTGTGGCGTACGGGGCATATTTAAAAAGAATTTGTGGTTCAGAATGAGAAGGATCTATTGATGCTTTTGAGGATACTTGGGAACTGTGTGATAAATGTCTTTCCGCTTAAGAAGTTCAATTTGATTGGCATGACTAGCCTTCTTTTAATATATTGTCCTTTTTTCATTTTGATCATCCTAATGCAAAAATATTTTTCATCGTTTTCGTACCGTTTTTAAAGGAGAAAATGAATGCTGGCTCCCAAAAGTTAAAATCGCTCTTGTACTTGTCAAAACCGTTTCGTATATTAACAAAAGATACGGGAGGTACGTCATCCCTGTCCCCAAAAGAGTAAAGCTCCCGCTTTACTGCATCACCAATCCTCATTGAGTCCTCCGGCATAAGCCGAACACTCGTCACCTCAGGTGACACTGCTTCATAATTCAAGATAGAAAAATACACATGCAACCAACTCAACATTCCGAATTCACTATTCGTGAATACGCAGTCGGTTCTCTCCAGAACCGCAATAGTTTTGAAAGTCTCAAATTCGCACAAACGCTACAAGGCAACCGAGAAACGTACCAATCATATTTTCTTCACACCAATCAAATTCAGAAATACGCCGAAGCACAACGTGATCTCTATGGCAAATTAACCGTAACAGGATATAAAGGAGTCGTTCACTCAGATCGGATCCTCATCGATATTGATGTCAAAGACGATCTAACAAAAGCATTGGGTGTGGCAAGGAATGTCATCTCCCAACTGAACAAATCGTTTAACATTCCAAGTTCTGCCCTTCAATGCAAGTTTAGCGGAAGTAAGGGATTCCATTTAGAAATTCCTACAGCACTATTTGCTGGGTTGGAAGTATCTGCAACATTGCCTTCACTCCACAAGGAAATCGTTACCATTCTTTGCCGTGGTTTTGAGGAATACATCGATACATCGATATATCACACCGTAGGGTTGATTCGTGTGGAAAACACAATCAATGATAAAACCGGACTGTTCAGCATTCCATTGACGGTTGATGAGATCAATTCATTCTCAATCGATGACATTTTAGCACGGGCAAAACAGCCACGACAACTTGAAGTGCAACCAACCGAGCATCAATTGATCGATGGATTGGTGGAGTTGAAGAAAACAGCCACACTCACTATCCAAAACGAACCACCAGTATCAACATCAGTCGATTTTGGAACGATGTATTCACAACCATCTTCGGACAAGATCGATACCGTATTTAACCATTGTCGAGCACTTTCAGCGATCAGCGGTAAATCATCTAGGAGGGAATCCATCGGACACGAAGAGAGAGTAACTCTTGGAACAGTTCTCAGCGCATTCGGCAATGATGGCTATAATAAGGTTCATGCACTTCTAGCAGAACAGGAAAACTACGACAAGGCAAATACATCATACTACCTTGAAGCAATGAAGTCCGGCAGTTATAAGCCGGAATTGTGTTTGACGATATGCGGACGTAACAATCTCTGCACTGCAATTCGAGCGATAAACAGGAGAAGTCCTATAGCATTTGCATATACATATAATCCAACCGTGGATGAGAAGATCAGAAAGTTCATCGAGAGCTATGCGCTCGACAAAATCGTTGCACACTTTACCGATATCATTTACTCATTGATAGACCAGTCATACTACCGGTACGCTGATGGTGTATACACTCAACTTGCAGACGGTCAGATCAAATCGATGTTGAACGACTTTCTTCCATTTTACTTTCCAAAAGAGTTGATAACAAATACAAACTTGAACGCATTGGTGGAACGATTGAAAAGTCATAGTGATGTTCGATATGAGGGACGGTTCAATAGTGATATGTATAGAGTGAATCTGAAGAACGGCATATTTGATTTAAGGAACAGAACATTGTCGCAACATTCACCGAAGTTCATGTCGAATATTCAACTTCCTTTCTCTTATGATCCGAGTGCAATAAGTCCAGTGTTTGACGGCTTCTTGAACAGTATATTCGATAGTAAGGAGGTCGAAGACTACATATTGAAGATCTGGTGCTATCTCCTTCTTCCTACATATTCATTCCAGAAGATATTTGTTTGGTATGGCAATGGCCGTAATGGTAAAGGTGTCTTGAGCAGGATCATTGAAGCAATGATCGGTACTGCCAATTCGGCACACGAAGATATTCACGAACTGGC